>JBAUUM010000288.1:0-3027 GCA_049582705.1 Actinocatenispora sp. | reverse complement strand
GGTCGGCGGCGAGGTGGCCGAAGTACCCGCGGTCGTGTTCCTGCCGCCAGTAGCCACCGTGCAGCGCGAGGATCAGGTCGCCCTGCCCGGCCGGCAGCCACACGTCGGCGAAGTGGTCGACGCCGGGCCCGTAGCGGACGGTCAGATCGGGGGGCGGAGGCGTGCGGGTCAGCACGTCGCGTCGCTCGGCCATGCGAACCACCTTCGCACACCCAGGCCGGGCGTATCGTCACCCTGACGACCATTCCGTGATCAGCGCGTTACCCCGGGGAGGCGTTCGTGCGGCGTGCGGACTTCGCAGACATCACCTACCGCATCGAAGCCGACGGCGTCGCCGTCGTCACCATGAACCGTCCGGACCGGATGAACGCGTTCCGCGGCCGTACCGTCGACGAGCTGATCAGCGCGTTCAAGCACGCGTGGGCCGATCCCGAGGTGGCCGCCGTGGTACTGACCGGGGCCGGTGACCGGGCGTTCTGCGCGGGCGGCGACGTCAAGGAACGGGCCGAGACCGGCGGGTACGGCGAGACCGAATGGGGCACGTTCGAGATCGAGCGGCTGCACCGGGTCATCCGCGACATTCCGAAGCCGGTGATCGCCGCCGTCAACGGCATCGCCATCGGCGGCGGTCACGTACTGCACGTGCTGTGCGATCTGACCGTCGCGGCCGAGCACGCCCGGTTCGCGCAGGCCGGGCCGCGGGTCGGCAGCTTCGACGCCGGCTTCGGCTCGGCGTACCTCGCCCGGGTGATCGGCGAGAAGCGGGCCCGGCAGATGTGGTTCCTGCTGGAGCAGATCGACGCGCCGACCGCGGAGCGTTGGGGCCTGGTCAACGCGGTGGTCCCGGCCGCCGAGCTGCTGCCCACCGCGCTGGCCTGGGGCAGTCGGATCGCCTCGTACTCGCCGACCGCGCTGCGATTCCTGAAGCATTCGTTCAACGCGGATTCCGACCACATGGCCGGGTTGTCCAATCTGGCCTACGCCGCCCTGGACGGGTACGCGCATGGCGAGGAGGGCATGGAGGGCGCGCACGCGTTCGCGGAGAAGCGGGCGCCCGACTTCCGCCGGTTTCGTCGCGGCCAGGCGGGCGCCTGACCGGACGGGTAACCCGGCCCACGCCGCCTCGGGATGCGGGTCGCTTGAGTGGTGCGTCAGGATGGAAGCATGACGGACACTCCAGACGACACGCAGCGTCCCACCGGTACCGCGGACCAGGCCACCGACGACGCCGACACCGGCCGACCGGCTTCGGACGGTCGTCGGGAGCCGGCGGAGACCCGCACCGTCGTCGTGGTGGGGCCGGACGGCCGCCCGATGGGCACCGTCGACGTCGACGCGGACAGCGCGGACAACGACGCCGCGAACGACCCGGCCAGCCAGATCGAGCAGCCCGCGAAGGTCATGCGGATCGGCAGCATGATCAAGCAGCTGCTGGAGGAGGTACGCGCCGCTCCGCTCGACGAGGCGGGCCGGGCGCGGCTGAAGGAGATCCACGCCCGCTCGATCGTCGAGCTGGAGGAGGGCCTCGCGCCGGAGCTGCGCGACGAACTCGACCGGCTGTCGCTGCCGTTCAACGAGGACAGCACGCCGAGCGAACCGGAACTACGGATCGCGCAGGCGCAGCTGGTCGGCTGGTTGGAGGGCCTCTTTCACGGCATCCAGGCCGCGCTGATGGCGCAGCAGATGGCCGCCCGGATGCAGCTGGAGCAGATCCGCGGCGGCCAGCGGCCCGCGCTGATGGCGAGTCCGGGCGGCATGATGCCGCCGGGCCTGGTGGACGCCCAGCAGGAACCGCAGTCCCGTACCGGCCAGTACCTCTAGGTGTCGGTCGTCCGGTGCCCGCCGCGACGAGTGCCGGACGACAACGCCGGGCGGCTTCCGACACACTGTGCGAATAATGCCTGGACCTGGAGCGCACTCCAGGTCCTAGCGTGCGAAGCATGGAACACAACTATCTCGGAGCCACCGGTCTCAAGGTCAGCGAACTCTGCCTCGGCGCCATGATGTTCGGTTCCGCCACTGACGAGCAGGACAGCATGCAGATCCTGCACACGTTCACGGAGGCCGGCGGAACCTTCATCGACACCGCCGACGTCTACGGCCAGGGCAGGTCCGAGGAGGTACTCGGCCGCTGGTTGAAGACGCAGCGACGGGACGACCATGTCATCGCGACCAAGGTCTGGGGCGAGATGGGGCCGAAGCCGACCGACCGCGGCCTGTCCCGCAAGCACATCCTCGACGCGGTCGACGCGAGCCTGCGCCGCCTCGGCACCGACCACATCGACCTCTACCAGGTGCACCTCTGGGACGAGGGCACCCCGCTCACCGAGACGCTGTCGACCCTCGACACCCTCGTACGCGCCGGCAAGGTCCGCTACATCGGCGTCAGCAACTTCCGCGGCTGGCAGCTGCAGAAGGCGGTCGACCTGTGCCGCCAGCACGGCTGGGAAACCCCCGCCAGCCTGCAACCGCTCTACACCCTGCTCGACCGGGGCGCCGAGTGGGAACTGCTGCCGGTGTGCCGGAACGAGGGCGTCGGCGTCATCACCTGGTCGCCGCTGCGGTCCGGCTGGCTGTCCGGCGCCTTCCGGCGCGGCATGACGGCGCCGCCGGCGGGCAGCAAGGCCTCCGGCCCCGGGTCGCATTCGTGGGAGCGGTACGCCAACGACCACACCTGGCACGTCATCGACGAACTGGCGGCGGTCGCGGAGGACACCGGCCGTACGATGCCGCAGGTCGCGGTCCGCTGGCTGATGCAGCGTCCCGGGGTCACCGCGCCCATCATCGGCGCGCGAACGCCGGCCTACCTCGACGACCTGCTGGGCGCGGTGGGCTGGTCGCTCACGCCGGAGCAGATGGACCGGCTCGACACCGCCAGCCAGCCGGAACAGTCGCCGTACCCGTACTTCGCCTGAGCTGATCCGGTTCCATGGCCCCGGCGTGTGACGGCGCCACGCCGCACGATCGCGCCGGGTCCGCCGCGGGCACCGGGCAGGGGCACGGGGCGAAGCTTTGGCGTCTGGTGGT
>JBAUUM010000287.1:0-2676 GCA_049582705.1 Actinocatenispora sp. | reverse complement strand
CACCCAGCCACCGCTGGCGGCGCCCGGGAGTTGGGCGGCGCAGCAGGTCGCGCCGGACGACGAACCGACCGGGGCGACGCCGATGCTGCCGCTGGCCGACCAGCCGACCACGACCGCGCCGGTACTGCCGTCGCGCACCGGGCGGCGCTCCGCCGGTCGCCCGCTGCCGTCCCGCGCCGAGCGGACGGCGTTCGCCGGCGAGCAGGAGCCCACCGACCGGACGCTGCAGCTGCGACCGGGCCAGTCCCCCGAGCCGGTCTCCGCGGCACCGGTGTCGCCGGCGGCATCGCGGCATCCCGCGCCCACGCCGCCCACCGCGCCCGGCGACGAGGTCACCGCGGAACGGCCCACGCTGCCGGGCGAACCGGAACCGCCGAAGCTCGACTTCACCACCGACTTCCAGCCGACGATCGTCCCCGGCGAGCAGGAGGCCGCGGCGGAACCGGTCATCGAACCGTTGACGCCGCCGATCCTGCGCTCGGTGGAGCTGAACCACGACGAGCAGACCGCCTCGGTCACCCCGCTCCCGCCGCTCGACCAGCTGCCCCGGGCCCGCCGGGGCGGCGAGGCCGGCCCGAGGAGTCGACGGCGCCGCTCGCCCAGCCCCGAGCCGAGGCTCCGGCCGGAGAACCCGCCGTCGGAACGCCGGCTGCGTCCGGAGAGTCCACCGCCCCCACAGCCTCCGGTGGAGGACGAGGGCGACTCGGAGCTGTTGATCTTCGCAGCGGCCCGCTCGGCGTGGTTCGCCGGCGAGCACAACGAGATGGAGTGGGACACCCTCGCCGACGAGGGCTGGCGCGCCGCCGAGGCGGCCAGCAGCCCGTCCGTGGGCACCAACACCGACAGCGGCCTGCCCCGTCGGGTACCGCAGGCCAACCTGGTACCGGGGTCGCCCGTGCCGACGCAGGAACGGGCACCGATCGCCCGGGACGCCTCGCACCTGGCCGCGCAGACCGCCGGCTACTTCCGGGGCTGGCAGCGTGGCCGGCACAGCACCGGGCAGGACAGCGGCGCACGGGGCAACAACTCCGAGGCCTTCCTTCCGGTGGGGCGTCGGTGACCGAACTCGATCTGCACCAGGACAACATGGGTCCGCTGCTCGTCTCGCTGGTGGACCGGGTACCGGGCGTCAGCCACGCGGTGATCGCGTCGGTCGAGGGCGTACCGGTCGCGGTGTCGGCCGGTCTGCCCCGGCAGCGGGCGGAGCAGCTCGCCAGCATCGGCGCCGGTCTGCTCAGCATCGCGGACGGCGCCGGACGCTGCATGGACGCCGGCGGGCCGCGGCAGGCGGTGGTGGAGATGGCCGAGGGCCTGCTGATGGCCACTCCGGTGAGCTCCAAGCTCAGCCTGACCGTACTGGCGGTCGCCGACTGCGAGCGGGAACGGCTCGGCTACGAGATCGGTGAGTTCACCGTCCAGATACCGCAGCTGATCCGCTGACCGTCGCGGGCGCCACCGGGTGCCCGGGACCGTCGAACGGCCGGGAAGAGTCGAACGGCCGGCCGACCCGCGCGGGTCGGCCGGCCGTCCTTCGTACCGGCGGTCAGTCGCGGCTGTACTTCAGCAGGGTGTTCACCTCGGCGGCCTGAGCCTTGATCATCGTGGCCGCGAGCGTGCGGACCTTGCTGCTGCGGCCGTCCCGCTGCTCGTCGTGCGCCATCGCGATCGCACCGTTGTGGTGGGCGACCATCATCCGGGCGAACATCGAGTCGAAGTGGCCGCCCCGGGCCGCCCTGAGGTCGGCCATCTCCTCGTCGGACATGATGCCGTCCATGCCCATCCCGGCCATGCCGTCGGGGGACACCGGCTCGCCCCAGGACTTCAGCCAGGACGTCATCGTACGGATCTCCGGGTTCTGCGCCTTCCTGATCTGCGCGGCCAGCTTCTTGATCCCCGGGTCGGCGGCCCGCAGCGGCACCAGCTCCGACATCTCGACGGCCTGCCGGTGGTGCGGGATCATCATCTGCGCGAACATCACGTCCGAGCTGTTGTGGTCGCCGCCCGACGAGCCACCACCACCGGCGTTGTCGTCGTCGCCGGTCAGGGCATCGCAGCCGGTCGTCACGGTGAGGGCGGTCAGGCCAACGGCGGCGGCCAGCAGGGCACGCCGAGGGTACGGACGAGTCATGGGTCGGGTCTCGCTTTCGCAGTCGGTCGGGGGATGCGTGACCGCGCGGCCTCCGAGGCCGCGACGGTCGTACGGGTCGCTCGTCGTACCCGCATCGGGGCGGCGACGGGACGGACCCGGCCACGTCGGCACGGCCGCCGGACCGGGCCGACGTCCCGCTCCACGTGGTACCGCGCCCGGAACCGGGTCTCGGCACTGTGGACGGACGTCCGGCTGGTCGGCCGGAGCCGTGCCGGGTCGGCCTACGTACGCATCACCGACAACGCGGCGACGGACAGGCCCACGGGCGCCGCGGGCGGTCCACGCATCCGGCCGCGCACCCGGGCGACGCCGGACGCGTCGAGCCGCGACACCCCACTGGTGAGCTGCTGGGTGCCGGCGAGCAGGGCGAGCAGCGCGGTGAGTACGGCCAGGCACACCACGCTGGGGTCCATGCCCGGGCGGTGCGTCGGCGGGGCCTGGACCATGCTGTCCGGCGGGGCTTCCGCCGTCCTCGCCGCCAGGCCCGCGTGGTGTAGCTGCGGCACGGGATCCGGCACGGCGTCGGC
>JBAUUM010000286.1:0-3315 GCA_049582705.1 Actinocatenispora sp. | reverse complement strand
GCGCATGGCCGGTGGCCCAGCGCCACCGCGGCCCCGGGCCACAGCAGCCCGGCGCCGCAGCGGTGGATCAGATGCGGGACAGGGCCTCGCGGAGCGGATCGAGACCGATGCAGCCCAGGTCGAGCGCGGCCCGGTGGAACTCCTTCAGATCGAAGTCCGCGCCCTTGCGGCGCTTGGCGTCCTCGCGCGCGGCCAGCCAGACCCGTTCGCCCACCTTGTACGCCGGTGCCTGCCCGGGCCACCCCAGGTAGCGCAGCAGCTCGAAGCGCAGGAACTCCTCCTCCATCCGGCAGTGCGCACGGAGGAAGTCCCAGCCCAGTTCGGGCGTCCAGCGCTCACCCTCGTGGAATCCGGTGCCCCGCGGGATCTCCAGCTCCAGGTGCATGCCGATGTCGATGATGACCCGGGTGGCCCGGAACGACTGCGCGTCGAGCATCCCCAGCCGGGCACCCGGATCCGACAGGTAGCCCAGGTCCTCCATCAGCCGCTCCGCGTACAGGGCCCAGCCCTCGCCGGAGCCCGACACCCAGCACAGCAGCCGCTGCCAGCGGTTCAGCAGTTCGGAGCGGTACACGGTCTGGGCGATCTGCAGGTGGTGACCCGGCACGCCCTCGTGGTACACGGTGGTCACCTCGCGCCAGGTGGCGAAGTCCTCGATGCCCTTGGGCACCGCCCACCACATCCGGCCCGGCCGCTCCCAGTCCTCGCTCGGACCGGTGTAGTAGATGCCGCCGTTACTGGTCGGCGCGATGCACGCCTCGATCCGCCGTACCGGCTCGGGGATGTCGAAGTGTGTGCCGGCGACCTCGCTGATGGTGCGGTCCGCGAGTTCCTGCATCCACTCGCGGAACGCCTCCTTGCCGGTGATCCGGCGGGCCGGGTCGGCGTCCAGCGCGGCGGCGGCCTCGTCGATCGTGGCGCCGGGCAGGATCTCGCCGGCGACCGAGCGCATCTGCGTCTCGATGCGGTCCAGTTCCTCCCAGCCCCACTGGTACGTCTCGGCCAGGTCCACGGTCGCGCCGAGGAAGTTGCGGGACGCCCGCTGGTAGCGCTCCAGGCCGGCCGCGTCGGACGCCGGTGCCTGTGGCAGCAGGTCGGCGCGGACGAACCCGGTGAACTCGCGCACCGCGTCCCGGGCCGCGCCGGCCGCCGTCTCCAGCCGCTTGGCCATCGTGCCGTCCGCGTGCAGGCCCCTGGCCAGCTGGCCGAAGAAGTCGTCCGGCCCGGTCCATTCGGCGAACTGCTCCACGCAGGCGTTCAGCTGGCGTTGCGGCGCGACCCGGCCGGCCGCGGCGTCCGCGACGAGCGTCTCCCGGTACTGGGCGAGTGCCCGCGGCGCCTGTTCCAGGCGCGAGGCGATGTTGGCGACGGCCTCCTCGCCCTCGGTCGGCATCAGGTCGAAGCACTGCCGCAGGCCGTGCACCGGGCTGGAGATGACGTTCAGCTCTCGGTCCTCGCGGGCCTCGTGCAGCTCCACGTCCAGGGAGAGCCGCTCGACCATCGCGTCGCGGGCGGCCCGTTCCGGTTCGTCGGCCGGCTCGGTCGCGGACAGCTCGGCGACGGTACGGCGGGAGAGTTCCGCCCGTTCCGCGTGCCCGTCGAGGCTCAGGTCGGTCAGCGCGTCGTCGTACCCGCCGATGCCCGTTTCCGTGGCGCTGATGGGGTCCAGCGCGGCCCAGGCGTCCACGTACCGGTTGGCGATCTCATCAATTCGTCCCACGGCCTGGACCCTACGCGACCAGGGCTCACCCGCGCCGCGCCCAACGCAACAGGTCCCCGACCGGCCAGGTGTTGATGACCCGGTCGGGGTCGATGCCGCACGCGGCGGCCCGGGCGCAGCCGTACGGCAGCCAGTCGAGCTGGCCCGGCGCGTGCGCGTCGGTGTCCACGGCGAAGTGGCAGCCCGCCTCGATGGCGAGCCGCAGCAGACGCTTCGGCGGGTCCAGCCGCTCCGGCCGGGAGTTGATCTCGACCGCGACGCCGGCCTCCGCGCAGGCGGCGAAGACCCGTTCGGCGTCGAACTCGCTCTCCGGCCGGGACCGGGAGCCTCGGCGGTTGCTGCCGCCCTTGCCGGCGTCCTTGCCGCTGTCGGTACGCCGGCCGGCGCCCGTGCCCCCGCCGGTATCGCCGCCGCCGTCGTCGCGTCCGTCTGTGTCCTGGCGTCCGGGTCGGTCCCGGCGGCCGAGCAGGCGGCCGGTGCAGTGGCCGAGGACGGTGGTGTGTTCCTGGGCGATGGCGGTCAGCATCCGCCGGGTCATCGTGTCCCGGTCCGAACGCAGTCCACTGTGGACGCTCGCCACGACGATGTCCAGCTCGGCCAGGAGTTCCGGTTCCTGGTCCAGCGTGCCGTCCGCGAGGATGTCGACCTCGATGCCGGTCAGTACCCGGAACGGGGCGATCCGCTCGTTCAGCTCCGCCACCTCGGCGAGCTGCGCCCGGAGCCGGTCGGCGGACAGTCCCCGGGCCACGGTGAGTCGCGGCGAGTGGTCGGTGACCGCGAGGTACTCGTGCCCCAGATCCCTGGCGGCGGCGGCCATCTCGGCGAGCGGCGATCCGCCGTCCGACGCGTCCGTGTGACTGTGCAGGTCGCCCTTCAGCAGCCCGCGGAGCTCGTCGCCCGCCTCGTCGACCGAGCGCCCGGCGGTGGCGTCCAGGCGCCGCAGGTACACCGGCTCCTCGCCGGCCAGCGATTCGGCGACGCACCGCGCGGTCACGGTGCCCACGCCCGACACGTCGGTCAGGGTGCCGGCGGCCACCCGGTCCGCGATGACAGCCCCGTCCAGGTCGGCGAGGGCGTCGGCGGCCCGACGGAACGCGCGTACCCGGTAGGTGGCCTCCGCCGCGCGCTCCAGCATGAAGGCGATCCGGCGCAGGTCCTCGACCGGGTCACGGGCGGACACGCGCACCGGGCCCGGGCAGAACCGTCTCCATCACCCGATCGTAGAGGGTGACCAGGGCGCGGGCCGCGAAGCGCACGGACCCCGTGACCGACCCCGGCGTACCGGCCGCGGCCCCGGCCCGGCGGGCAAGACACGTGCGTGTCACAGAGTCCGTTCCGGGTGCCGCGCGCCGGCCCGACCGCTGGGTACCGTGGGCCCATGCGAACCATCGACTGGGTGGCGAAGTCCGACGGCGGTCCGGCCGTCGAGATCATCGACCAGACGGCGCTGCCCGCGGAGCACCGGCTGTTGCGGCTGCGCAGCGTGCCCGAGGTGGTGGACGCGATCCAGTGCCTCGCCGTGCGGGGTGCGCCCGCCCTCGGCGTCGCCGGTGCGATGGGCGCCGCGCTGGCCGCGGTACGGCACGGTGTCGAGG
>JBAUUM010000285.1:0-13405 GCA_049582705.1 Actinocatenispora sp. | reverse complement strand
GGCGTCGCGACGGTCACCGGTGGGCTCCCGCCGCACCCGGGTGCCGAGCAGTGGACGACGCGCGGAGCCCGGTGCCCCGCGGCCAGTTACGGTCGACGACCTCGCAACCCATCGACGCCCCTCAGTGGTGTTTTCGCGCCACCGTAGCCTGCCCTGTCAACCGTGGTACCGGTCCCGGGCGCCCGGCGCCGCCGTACCGGTACGGGGTGGTCCCGGGGGAGCACGCGCACGGCCACGGACCCCCTCCGGTATGAGGCGCGGGTTGGCTCCGTCGGGTGACGAGACGGTGTCGATGATCTCCCTAGTTTTCGGTGGCAGAACGTGACGTCGAACCGGAAGGCGGGGTCGGGCCGTGGACGTGCTCACCGTGGACAGGCTGGCCGAGCTGTACCTGAAGTACCACGAACAACTGCGTGAGGTGAAGGTGGAGCAGCGCGCGCTGCTGCGGTCCCGGCCGGGCATGCGGGCGCAGCTGGACGACGTCGAGGCCGAGATCACCTACCTGCTGCTGCGGGACCACCGCCCGGACCGGGTGGTCGAGATCGGGTCGCTGCACGGCTGGTCGACCAGCTGGATCCTGCGGGCGCTGCGCGACAACGGGCACGGCGGGTTGCACACCTTCGACCGGATCGACAACGCCCGGCGTACCGTGCCGGCGGACCTGGCCGGGGACCGGTGGCGGTTCGTCGAGGGTGACGTGCGGGCCCGGCTCGACCTGATGCCCGACGACATCGGCTACCTGTTCCTCGACGCGGCGCACGGCGGCGGCTTCGCCCGCTGGTACCTGGACGCGATCGTGCCCCGGCTGGCGGCCGGCACCCCGGTCAGCGTGCACGACGTGTTCCACGAGCGGTGGGCCAGGCCGTTCACCGAGGGCGCGGTCGTACTGCGCTGGCTGGCCCGGGCCGGCGTCGGGCACTTCACCGCCTCGCGGGCGCGGGCACCGGAGGCGTACCGACGGCTCGTCGGCATCCGGCAGGAGCTGGGCCTGGGTGATCCGGTGCACACCGGCCGGCACAACCCGATGCTCTACTTCCGGAGCCCGAGGGCCGGACGGGGGTGAGAGTGCCCACGGGGCATGATCCGGCTCACCCTGGCACGCCGGCCCTCGGCGCGCCGGCCGGGCCGTCCGCGTGGTCTTCGGCGGCGCCGGCCCGGCCCGTGCGGAGTGTGGTTCAGTCCGTCCGGGTGGCGGTTCAGCCCTTCCGGGTGGACAGGAACCGGTAGCGCCACAGCGCGCCGTCGTCGGCCGGTTCGTCGTCCCGGCGGTAGCTGAGCCGCCAGACGTCGGGCAGGCCGTCGACCGTGCTGTCCACGGTGGTCATCTCGAGGTGCGGGGCGGGAATCTGGCCGTCCAGGGGAACGGTGATGCGTTCACCGTCGCGGGGGCCACCGACGAGTTCGATCTCCACATCAGGCATCTGTCCGCCCTTCCCGCGCTGCGTGGTGAGCGGCCACCTGGTTGGCGGCCCGTGCCGGCCTGAGTCCACGCAGGGGCGGACCGGTCCGCGCCGCGTGACCTCCAAGATGATCGTAACCGCAGGACTCGCTGGGTCACAGTTGCTTGTGCTCGTCCTCCGACAGCGGTGCCAGGATCAGCGAAGGTCGTGTATTCTTCCGTTGTTGCAGTCGTCTGTTCCCCGAACGTTTGGATGCGCACGCGGGATTTGTGACAGCGGGGCGTCTCGTTTTTCGGGAAGATCTCTCCGAAGGGTCGATCGGCTCCCGCCGCAACAACGCGGCCACGCGGTGTGGGCGCGGTTAGTACCACAAGGAGAGTTATGGCACAGGGCACGGTCAAGTGGTTCAACCCGGACAAGGGCTTCGGTTTCATCACGCCGGACGGCGGCGACCCGGATGTCTTCGTCCACTTCTCGGCCATCGAGGGCTCCGGCTACCGGAACCTGGACGAGAACCAGCGCGTCGAGTTCGACGTGACCCAGGGCGCCAAGGGCCCCCAGGCCGAGCGCGTTCGTCCGCTGTAGGGCTGAACCAGTAGGGCCTGAAACACGGCAATACTGAAGACAGCGAGCAACGGCCCCGGTGCGATCCGCACCGGGGCCGTTGTCGTGTTCGCCGCCGGTTGTGCCCGCCCTCCGGACCGTCCCGGTTCCGGCGGCGACCGGCCCGACCTGCCTGGTTCGGTGGCGGCGCGCTGACCTGCCTGGTTCCGGCGGCGCCCACTGACCTGCCTGGTTCCCGCGGCGCCCACTGACCTGCCTGGTTCCGGCGGCGCCCACTGACCTGCCCGACGGTCGACCTGACCTGCCTGGTGGCCGGCCTGGCCTGGCCCGCGACCGCCCCGACGGACCCAGAGCCCGGACCGGTCCGCCGCCCCTCGGTACGCGCCCGCCCGGGCAGGCGACGCGTCGGTCCGTGACCGCCTGCGGGCGTCACCCCGGTTTCGGAACCGCAGGTGCCCGGACTCACCGCCGCCGCAGCACCGCGGAGCCCGACGTCAGGTTGCGGAGACAGCAAACCGGCGCGACCCGATGGGCCGCGCCGGTCAGCGGAGGTGTCAGGCCGATTCGCGGGCCAGCTTGCGCCGCAGCGGGGCGCCCACCGCGTGCAGGTGCCGCAGCGACTCCACGTACGAGCGGATCAGCCCGGTCTCGTAGTAGGAGATGTTGTACTCCTTGCAGAACTGCCGGATCATCGACTGCGAGCGCCGCAGGCTCGGCCGCGGCATGCTCGGGAACAGGTGGTGCTCGATCTGGTAGTTGAGGCCGCCGAGCACGAAGTCGACGAAGCGACCGCCGCGGATGTTGCGCGAGGTGAGCACCTGACGACGCAGGAAGTCGATCTTGTCCTCGCGGCGCAGCGTCGGCATTCCCTTGTGGTTCGGCGCGAAGCTGCATCCCATGTAGAGGCCGAAGATGCCCTGCTGCACGGCGGCGAAGATCAGGGCGTGCAGCGGCGACATGACCAGGAGCAGGACCGTCGCGTAGCCCACGATGTGGATGACGAACAGCGAGATCTCCAGGACCTTCAGCTTGCCCGACGGGCGCAGCAGCGCCCGGATGCTGGCCACGTGCAGGTTCAGGCCCTCCAGCAGCAGCATCGGGAAGAACAGGTACGCCTGCGAGCGGGTGAGCCAGTGGGCGAAGCCGCGCCGGCCCTGGGTGTGCGACTCGACGAACACCAGGGCGCCGGGCTCGACGTCGGGGTCGAGGTCCTCGTCGTTCGGGTTCGCGTGGTGCCGGTTGTGCTTGCTGATCCACCAGCCGAACGACAATCCGATCGCGAAGTTGCCGTGGATGATGCCGGTCAGCTTGTTCATCGTGTGGGACTTGAAGATCTGGTGGTGTCCGGCGTCATGCCCGACGAACGCGATCTGGGTGAAGACCACGGCGAGGAAGCCGGCGATGAGCAGCTGGAGCCAGGAGTTTCCCAGCAACAGCACGGCGATCCACCCGGCCGAGAACAGCAGACCGTTGATGGTCATCTTGAGCGCGTAGTACCCGGTGCGCCGCTTGAGAAGTCCTGCACCCTTGACCCGGCGGTTGAGTTCCGCGAAGTCGCTGCCGCGTTGCGCCGTGGGCGCCGTGGCAGGTGCTGTCAGTGTCTGAGGGTACGAGGACGTCATCATAGGCCTCCAAGGGCACGATTTTGGGAACGTGTCGCCCGTGGGCCAGACGCCACTCAGGGCACGAAGCCGCTGCAGACCAAGACCGTGGCTTCGAGACGCTGCGCCCCCAGTATGCATGGGAAGCCTCTACCTCGCGAATCACTCGTAGCGAAAGATAACGTTCCGCACTCGAGTTTTGCCGATCCTGTGACGGGACCGGGTGGAAGCATCGATGATCATAAGTGTGGGCTGCGCAGATAGCCCGACTGATCCGGTTCTGTGTCACTCTGGTTAGTGTGACCCATTGAACGGTCGACTTGCCCGCTGTAGCGGACGGCTGGGGTTGTTTGCGCGCGGTTGGGCTCCGGGGCGAACGAGGTGGTGCAGTGTGCGACGACACTCCCTGCTGACCGATTTGGCCTCGCTGGCGTTATGCGGCGTACTCGCCGGTGTCGTCGTGGCCTTGCTGGCTTTCCCCGCGGTGGGCCTGACCGGGCTCGTCGCCAAGTCCGGCACCGACACCTTCGTCAACATGCCGGGGAAGCTGAAGACGCCGCCGCCGGCGCAGAACTCGCATCTCTACGCCAAAGACGGCAAGACGCTGCTGACGACCTTCTACACCGACAACCGGATCCCGGTCAGCATCAAGAAGGTCGCGCCGATCATGCAGCGCGCGATCGTCGCGGCCGAGGACACCCGCTTCTACCACCACAACGGTGTGGACCCGCGCGGCATCATCCGGTCGCTGATCGCCAACCGGCAGGCCGGCCAGGTGCAGCAGGGTGCCTCGACGCTGACCATGCAGTACGTGCGCAACGTGCTCATCTACGGGGCCAAGACGCCGGAGGACCTGCAGGAGGCCACCGCCGAGACCGCGCAGCGCAAGCTGCGGGAGATCCGCTACGCGATGGACCTGGAACGCAGGTACACCAAGGCGCAGATCCTCGGCCGCTACCTGAACATCGTCTTCTTCGGTCACGGCGCGTACGGCATCAAGGCCGCCGCCCAGTCGTACTTCTCCACCACGCCGGACAAGCTGACGCTGGACCAGGCCGCGATGCTCGCCGGGGTGGTCAAGTCGCCGAACTCCTTCGACCCGACCCGGGGCTCGGACGGTCGCAAGGCGGCGCTGGCCCGCCGGACGTACGTGCTCGACTCGATGGTCAAGCTGCACTTCGTGTCGAAGGAGACGGCGGCGAAGGCGAAGAGCGCGCCGCTCGGGCTGAAGCCGGGCAGCGTGCCCAACGGCTGCACCGAGGTACCGAAGAAGCATCTGGGCTGGGGCTTCTACTGCGACTACTTCGTGCAGTGGTGGGACCAGCAGAAGGCGTTCGGTGCCAACAGCGCCGAACGGGAGTACCGGCTCAAGACCGGCGGTTACAAGATCATCACGCCGTTCGATCCGGCCGTGCAGCAGACCGCGGAGGACCAGTCCGAGGCCGTGTACCCCAAGAACAATCCGAAGGCGCTGCCGATCGCCGCGGTCGAACCGGGCACCGGCCACGTCGTTGCCCTGGCGGTCAACCGGGACTACAGCCTGGCCCGCAATGCCGACCGCACCCTCAACTACCCGAACACCGTCGACCAGTTGGTCGCCGGTGGCGGCGACATCACCGGCTACCAGACCGGCTCGACGTTCAAGATGTTCACGATGCTGGCCGCGTTGAAGACCGGACTGCCGCTGAGTACGTCCTTCGACGCGCCCGGTCAGTTGCAGACCAACTACGTGACGCAGAACGGGTACTACGCGCCGGTCAACGACAACCCGTCCTGGATGGACGGCAACCGCTCCATGTGGACCGGCTACGGCCGTTCGGTCAACACGTTCTTCGTGTGGCTGGAGCAGAAGATCGGCGCGCAGAAGGCCGTCGCCATGGCGCAGCGGCTGGGCATCAAGTTCCGGGCGCAGAGCGATGCGGAACTTGCCAAGCCGAAGCGGGCGCGTTACTGGGGGCCGTTCACCCTCGGCGTGACGGACACCCCGCCGCTGGACCTGGCCAACGCGTATGCCACCGTGGCTGCGGAGGGCATGTACTGCAAACCGCTGCCGGCGCTGAAGATCACCGACGCGCTGGGACACGAGTCGAGCGCGGCGGAGCCCGACTGCCATCGGGCCGTGTCCAAGGACATCGCCCGCGCGGCGACCGACGCGGCCAGGTGCCCGGTGGAGAGCAAGTCGTTCTTCAACAAGTGCGACGGCGGTACGGCACCCGACGTGGGCAACCTGCTCGGTGCCCGGGCCGTGGCCGGCAAGACGGGAAGCTCGGAGAACAACGCGACGGAGTCGTTCGTCGGCTTCACGCCGCAGATCGCCGCAGCCGGGACCGCGTGCAACCCGGACAATCCCAGTGACGCGGTCGGTGCCGGGGTGTCGGAGTCGGTCGACGTCGCGGTGGCGAAGACGATGCTGGCGTACCTGAAGGGCAAGCCGGTGCGGAACTTCAACAGACCCTCGAACCGGGTCGCCTTCGGGAACTGACCCGGTCGCCCCGGTCGTCGTACCGACCGGGGGTACGGACACCACCGCGGACCCGGGCGACATGGCCCGGGTCCGCGGCCGTGTCCGGACCTGCCGTGTCCGTCGGGCCTGCCGTGTCCGGACCTGCGTGTTCGGGGCCGGGGTGCTGGCGCCGGACACGGCAGGCCAGGGTGCTGGTGCCACCGTGCCCCGGCCGCCCTGACCCGGCCGCCGAGCTGGCCCCCGCCCTGTGGCGCACGTCGTCCGGGCTCCCGCCGTTTCCGTTCTGCACTGCGACTGTTTCCCCGCCGCCTGTTGACCGGGGCCGCGCGACTCTGGTAACTAAATGCCACCCGGCGCGATCACGGGGACGAAGTTTTTCGCAACGGACGGAGTGGCCCATGACAAGAACCCGGATGCGGTTGTCCGCACTGGTCACCGCGGTCGTCACCAGTACGGTGACGCTGGTCGGATCCGCCGGACCGGCGCTCGCGGACGGCCCGGTGACCGGCGGCCAGGACCTGGCCCCGGGAGTACGACTGTCCACATTCGAGACGCCGACCGCCGTGGGTACGGCGACCGGTGACCTGCTCACCGTCGACCTCGCCAACCGGCACGTACACGTCGACCTGCTGCACCCGGACGCCGTGGCGGCCCGCGAGACGGTGTCCGGCATGACCTCCGACGAAAGGGCGGTCGCCGGAGTCAACGCGGACTTCTTCAACATCGACGAGTCGCAGCACCCGGGCGTGGCGGCGACCGGATCGTCGAACGGTCCGGAGATCACGCACGGCCGGGCGCTCAAGGCGGCCGTGCCGAACTCGCAGCGGTTCGGGCCCGCCATGGCGCCCGGAACGTCCACCCAGGACGTGATCGGCGTCGGTGTCGACGGCCGGGCCCGGCTGGGCTCGCTGCGGCTGGTCGGCTCCTACACCGCACCCGGCCGCTCCGGCGGCCGGCACGAGTTGGGCGGGCTGAACCAGTACGCCCTGCCGCAGAACGGCGTGGGCGCCTTCACCCACGACTGGGGCACGGTGTCCCGGCAGCGCGCCGTGTGCGGCAGCGACGTCAAGCGCGGTGACCCGTGCAGTACGGACACCGCCGAGGTGACGGTGCGACGGAACCGGGTGGTCAGCGTGGCCGCGACCCCGGGCGAAGGTGCCATCGCCGCGGACAGCACCGTACTGGTCGGCCGCGAGGTCGGCGCCGCGCAACTGCGGGAACTGCGGGTGGGCGACGCGGTACGGGTCAGCTATCACCTGGCCGCGTCGGCGCGGGTGCCGTACCGGTTCGCCGTCGGCGGGGCGCCGATCCTGCGGGACGGCGCGGTACTGCCGGGCGTGGACGACACCGTGTCCGCCACCCGGACCGCCGCCGGTGTCAGCGCCGACGGGCGGCGGCTCTACCTGGTGGTGAACGACGGGCAGGCCGAGACGGGCGGCGGCATGACGCTGCGCGAGATGGCCGACCTGCTGGTCGCGTTTGGTGCCCGGAGCGGCATCAACCTGGACGGTGGCGGGTCCTCGACCTGCGCCGCCCGGCTGCCCGGCGCCGACGAGGTCACCGTCGTCAACGAACACCCCAACGGGGCCGCCGAGCGTGCGGTCGCCAACGGAATCGGGGTCTTCAGCCGCTGACGGCATGCCGGCGCGGCGGTACCCGACCGCCGCGCCGGCACCACCTTCGCGGTGCCCGACCGCCGTGCCGGCGTCACCCTCGCGGTGCCCGACCGCCGCGCCGGCACCACGTTCCGTGGTGTTCCCGGACCTCCGCACGCGGTCTCAGGTCGGGCCGGCGGCCCGGCGGATCACCGACCAGAACACCCGCGCCACGTCGAGGTTGCCGACCACGGCGAGCACGACCAGCGCCCACCACGGCACCAGCGCCACGCCGCCCACCGCGCACACCAGCAGCCGGACGTCCCGGCGCAGTAGCCGCCGCGGCGCGGTCGGCACCAGCGCGTTCACGTACGAGATCAGCATGCTCGCCGCCGCCGCGGCGAACCCCCACGCCCAGTCGGACGCCGCGCCGCCCGCCGCGAGGACCAGGCCGGCGACGACCGCGAGGTCCGCGTACCGGTCCAGAATCGTGTCCAGCAGCGCGCCACGGGGCGAGGCCCGCAGGCTGATCCGGGCCACCTCACCGTCGATGCCGTCCAGCACGCTGCCGGCCTGCACCAGCAGTCCGCCGAGCAGCACCGTCCACCATCGACCGTCGGCGCCGGCCGCCAGCCCGACCGCGCCCGCGACCGTGACCAGGAAGCTGAGCACGGTGAGTACGTCCGGGCTCAGCCCGGTGCGCAGCAGCGCGAGGGTGACCGGTCGGGACAGCGGCCGGTTCAGGTACGTGCAGATCAGCCCGTCGGTGGTTTTCGGGCCGTACCGGTGCCACAGCGCCCGCTCGGCCCGCCGGGCGCCGGCCTCGTCGGCCGCGGCGGCGGTGAAGCCGTCGGCCAGTACGCGGGCGGGACGGGGCGGCCCGGTCGGCAGGTCCCGCAGCCGGGTGTGGTACTCGGCGGCGGCGAGCATGTCGCCCGCCGCGGTGGCATCGAGTACGGCCAGGTCCGCGTCGGTGGCGACCAGCGCGCCGTCGGTCTCCCGGATCAGCCGGTGGATCGACACGGTGTCGAAGACCTGGTCGCCGGCGACCAGCAGGTACCGGCCGGCGGGCAGCGTGGTGGCGGGCGGGTGTGGCGTCACGGCGAGGCCGCGCCGGCGTACCTCACCGCCGATCGCGGCGCCGGAGACGGGCCCGGCCGCGAGGAGGACCCGGCGTACGCCGGCCTGGCGCAGCACCGTGACGGCGCGGTCCAGCAGGGTGCGGCCGCCCAACCGGCGCAGCAGGGGAGGGGCGGCGTGTGCCGGCGGGTCCGGCGCCACGATGATCGCGGCGTCGACGCCCGGCGTCGACGCCGCGGGATCCGTCCCCTCCGGCCCGTCCCCGCGTTGCCCGCCACCGCCGGCCATGCGCCACCCTCCGCTCCCGTCGATCTTCACACAGCGGACCGGTCGGGGTGGCGTCGTTGCCGGTCAGCGCGCTCATTCCGGCGGGGCGGGACGGTGGGGCGCTCGGGGCGCGGGGGTGGTGGTGGCCGGCGGTCAGTCGCGGCGGTAGCGCCGCATCGCCTTCGGGTAGCCGACCACGCCGGCGTCGTAGAGCGGTACGCCGAGCTCGTTGGCGAGTTCGCTGGCCACCCGGGGCGAGCCGATCCGCCGGCGGATCCATTCGCCGTCGGTGGCCACCGCGGCGACGGTCGCGTCGGTGGCCGTGGTCTCGGGTTCCAGGTAGAACTCCACGCCGGTACGGGTGCCGACGAACTCCCGCAGCTCGTCGAGGTCGCGGACGGTCGCCTCCCGGTCGAGCATCGACTGGTAGCCGCCTCGACGTGCGCGGATCTGGCTCTGGGTGCGGATGCCTCCGCCGCTCGGTGTCCCGAACAGTCGGCGCAGCCGGTCTCGTAGGCCCATCGCGGACATACCTCCGTTCGGCCGGCCTTTCGCCTGACGACGATACCCGTCACGGATGGTAGGCGCCTGTCATGACGCTGTGAGCCTGGTGGGTGTCGGGTGATCGTTCGCCGCCGGTGGCGGATCGCACCCGACCCGCGGGTTCGGCCGGCGTGCGTGGCCCCGGTCGTAACATGCTGCGGCCCGCGCACTGGAAGGCCCGCGGTTCGGCGACGGGGGAGGTCGCCGGACCGCGGACCGCCGGAAGATCAGGCGCGGCTGGCGGCGCGCGCCTGCAGGACCGGGGTGACCAGGTCGGCATATCCGACATGACCGGTGCGGTTCGGGTGGTACGACTCGCCGACCGGGTTGGACAGGCCGTTCAGCCACTCGGTGTCGGCGCAGATCTCGTGCGACGAGAAGGCCGAGCGCGGGTCCACGAAGCTGAAGCCGTGCGCGGCGGCCCGGGCGCTGGCCACGCCGGCCAGCACGTCGGCGGCGTGGTTGAGCTGGCCCTCCTCGGTGGCACTGATCCGGGCGCCGGCGTTGCAGGTCTCGCCGTTGAACAGGCGGGGGTAGCCCACGACGACCACGTCGGCGTTCGCGGCGTGGCTGCGGATTGCCGAGTACACGCTGTCCAGCTTCCCCGGCAGCGTGGTCTGGATGAAGTTGACCGCGTTGTTGACGTCGTTCGTGCAGTCGTACGGCCACGGGTAGGCGCACTTCTTGACGACGTCACTGAAGCCGGCGTCGTTCCCGCCGATGGAGATGGTCACCAGGCCGGTACCCGCCGACAGGTGGCCGAGCTGGTTGTTGAGCACGTCGGCGGTCGTGGCGCCGCCGCAGGCGTCGAAGGTCAGCGAGGCGCCGAGCCGCTGGGCGGACAGCTCGGGGTACGCGTAGACGGAGCGCTGGCAGTTGCTGCCGTCGTCGATGTACTCGCGGGTGCCGACGCCGGAGGAGTACGAGTCGCCGAGGGCGACGTAGCTGGGTGCGGCGGCCTGCGCCGGCGCGGAGCCGACGAGGAGGGTCGCCACCGCCGCCGTGACGGTCAACGTGACAGCGAGGGCCCACCGTCGCGCCGGGGATCGTGGCACGGTCATGGTCTGTCCTTTCCACCACAACGGGGCGCCTGGCACCCGCTGCGAGCCTGATGTGGTTATGACCCTGCAGTAGGTCGGTACCACGATCAAGACGCTATGACGGAAAGTTCAGGAAAACTCGTACGAAGCTAACTTTCCTTCGCTCACCTGGTCGGCGCGAAGGCTCCCGTGGCGGACCGCGCCGCCGGGTGCGAGCACCTCCGCGGGCACGGCCCCGGCAGGCCGCCGGGGGCCGGGCCCGGCTGGCACGAATCGGTGAGGAGCACCCGGGCACGGGTGACCTACTGTGATCCGCAACGGGGTGCCGGAGCCGGTACCGCAGGGAGAAACGGGAGAACCACCGCGATGAGCGACTTCGACAGCGACACCAGCGGCAGCGAGGTTCACGTCGAGTACACCGACGGCAGCTCCGCCGACGTCATCGACACCGACCACAACGGTGTCGCCAACGAGGTGGACACCGACACCAACGGCGACGGGACCGCGGACAGCTGGTCGTACGACTCCGACGGCGACGGCAAGCTGGACCAGCACGACTGGGACACCGACGGCGACGGAAACCCGGACCACGGCGAGATGGACACCAACGGCGACGGTCGCGCCGACTTCTGGAGCGTCGACACCGACCGCGACGGCACTCCGGACCACTTCGCCGCGGACACCAACCACGACGGCAAGGTCGACGCCTGGGGCACCGACTCCGACGGCGACGGCAACGTCGACGTGCTGAGCAGCGACCAGGACGGCGACGGGATCGTCGACACCGTGGCCAGCGACACCGACCACGACGGCACCATCGACACGGTGCACTACTCCGACGACAGCTCGGCGAACCCCTTCGCCACCGCCTGACGGACACACACCACAACGGGCCCGCCGGTGATCCGGCGGGCCCGTTGCCGTGTCACACCTTCGGCCAGGCCGGGTCGGTGGTGAGCACGGTGAGCCGCTGCGTCGCCCGGGTCAGCACCACGTACAGGGTCCGTGCGCCGCCCGCGGTAGTGTCCGCGATCCGTCCCGGTTCCAGCACCAGGACCCCGTCGTACTCCATGCCCTTGGTGGCCAGCGGCGTCAACACCTGCACGCGGTCCTCCCGTGGCCCGAGCCAGCCGTCGATCATGGCGAGCTGGTCGGTGGGGCCGACCACGCCGATGGTGCCCGGTACCGCGTCGAGCAGCTCGGCCAGCGCCGTCCGGCAGGCGTCGGCCAGCGCGGCGGAGTCCACGACCCGCACGTCCGGGCCCAGCCCGGTGTGCCGGACCGCGGTCGGCAACGGCAGGTCCGGCTCGGCAGTGCGCACCACCCGGGCGGCCAGCTCGAAGATCTCCGCCGAGTTCCGGTAGTTGGTGGTCAGCTCGAAGTGCCGCTGGCGCTTGCCGCGCAGCGCCTCGTCCCGCGCCCGCGCCGCCTCGTCCGGGTCCGGCCAGGCGCTCTGCGCCGGGTCACCGACGATCGTCCAGCTCGCGAACCGGCCGCGGCGGCCCAGCATCCGCCACTGCATCGGCGACAGGTCCTGGGCCTCGTCCACGACCAGGTGGGCGTACTCGTCGTAGTGCTCGGGCCGCTCCGGGCGCTGCCGCTCCGGCATCATCCGGTCCGCGTACGTGCTCAGCTCCGCGATCTCGTACGGGTCCACCGGCGGCGGTGGCGGAGGGGGCGGCGTACCCAGCAGTACCCGCAGCTCGTCGGCGAGCGCGACGTCGGGCACCGAGAGCTCGTCGCCGAACGACCTCGCCACGGCAGTCACCTCGTCGGGGCTCAGTACCCGCCCGGCGTAGCGGCGCAGCCGCCTCGGGTCGGCGAGCCAGCCGAGTACCTCCAGCGGGGTCAGCATCGGCCACCACGCGGCCAGGAACCGGCGGAACTCGGTGCGGTCGCCGACATCGTCGCCGAACGCGTCCCGGTCGAATCGGTAGTCGGTCCCGCCGGTCCGGGTCGCCTCCCGCCACAGCGCCTCCAGCAGCTCGGCGCGCGCGTACCGGCGGGCCTGGTTGGGCGCGGCTCCACGGCGGTGCGCGGCCCGCCGCGCCTCGTCCAGCGCGTGCCGGTCCAGCCGGAGCACCAGGCCGGAGTAGACCAGCCGCAGCTCCTCCGGGGTCCCCGGCGGGGTGTCCCGGACGGCCCGTTGCAGCACCCGGCGGATCCGCAGGGAGCCCTTGATCGCGGTGACCTCGGCGTCGTCGTGCCGGACCGCCTTCGCCCCGTCGAGTACCGAGCCGAGGGCCCGCAGCGTCACGGTGTCCTCGCCGAGGGACGGCAGCACCCGGTCGATGTAGGTCATGAACACCGGTGACGGGCCGACGATCAGCACGCCGCCGGACTCGAACCGGTTGCGGTCGGAGTAGAGCAGGTACGCGGCCCGGTGCAGGGCCACCGCGGTCTTGCCGGTGCCGGGGCCGCCACTGATCAGCGCCGCGCCGTGGGCCGGCGACCGGACCGCCTCGTCCTGTTCCCGGGCGATCGTGGCGACGATGTCGCGCATCTGGTGACCGGTGGCCCGGGAGAGGCTCGCCAGCAGCGCGCCCTCGCCGACCACGGGCATCCCGGGTGGCGCGGAGTCCGGGGCGAGCAGGTCGTCCTGGATGTCGACGACCTCCTGCCCGGCGCAGCGGATCACCCGGCGGCGGACCACTCCCATCCGGCTGCTCGGCGTGGCGCGGTAGAACGCCGCCGCGGCCGGCGCCCGCCAGTCCACCACCAGCGGCCGGTACCGCTCGTCGCGCAGGCCGAGCCGGCCGATGTGCAGCGTGTCCTCGACCGGGTCGTCACCGTCCCGGTCTGCCGCGTCCCCGTCGGCCGCGTTCCCGGCCGCGCCGTTCCCGGCCGCGCC
>JBAUUM010000284.1:0-8462 GCA_049582705.1 Actinocatenispora sp. | reverse complement strand
GTGCCGGGGCGGCCACCGGCGCGACACCGGCGGAGCTGCATCTCGGCGCCGGGGGCGACGAGGGTGCCGCGTCCCGGGCCGGCGCGCTGCCCACCGAGGACGACCTGGTACTGGAGAACGGGCACCTGCGGGTACGCGTCGACCTGGCCCGGGCCTGCGTGGCGAGCATCGTGGAGAAGGCCACCGGTCGGGAACTGGTCGACCAGGAGGCCGTCGTCGGCCTCAACGGCTACGTGTACGACACGTACACCACGGCCGGCGGCTACAACCACCACTCGAACCGGACCTCGGTGAGCGACGAGCTCGAACTGCTCGGCAGCCGTACCCTGGCCCGGCCGGCGGTCCTGCTGGAACGCGTCGACGACGCGCTCGAACAGCGGATCAGCTTCGAGTACGCGGCCGACGGGGTGCGCCGCGCGCGGACCACGGTCCGGCTCGGGCACAACGCCGCGCACGTGGTGTTCGACAACCAGTTCGACAAGCCGGCGACCATGACGAAGGAGAGCGCCTACCTGGCGTTCCCGTTCGCGCTGGACGACCCGACCGTGCACTACGAGATCACCGGGGCGCTGACCGGTACCGACCTGGAGCACGTGCCCGGCGCGCCGCAGCACATGCGGGCCGTCCGGTCGTTCGTGTCGATGCAGGACGCCGCCGGGCCGGTGTGCTGGGTGACCCGGGACGCGCCGCTGGTCGAGCCGGAGACGATCGCCCTGCCGTACGCGCCGTTCCCGGACAGCACGGCCCCGCGTCAGCCGGCCACGGTGTACTCGTGGGTGCACAACAACCTGTGGGACACCAACTTCCCGTCCCAGCAGGCGTTCGACACGACCTTCCGGTACGCGGTCGGGGTGCGCCGTGCCGGCGAGACCCTCGACGCGGACGCGCTGGCACTGCGTACGGCGCACGAGATCGACCATCCGCTGGTGGGGGTCGCCGCGCACGGGGCGTCCGACGGGAACCGTCCGGCGGAGTTGTCCCTGCTCGCGCTGGACGATCCGCGGGTCGCGGTGCTCGGCGTGAGCCTGGTACCCGGCGCCGAGGGGGACTCGGCACCCGCGGACCTGCTGGTCCGGTTGCAGTCGTTCGCGACCGCACCGGTCCAGGTCCGGCTGCGCTGCGGGTTCGGCGTCGCCGGCGCGTCGCTGGCCACCTATCTCGGCGACGTCACCGGAGCCGCCGAACTGGACGGCGACGAGGTCGTCGTGCCGGCGCCGCGGCTCGGCGCGGTCGCGGTGCGGCTGCGGCTCGCCGACGCCTAGCGTTCGGCGGTCGGTGCTACCCGCCGGTCCGCGGCAGCCCGCCCTGCCGCGGGCCGGCATCCCGTCGCCGGACACCGCCGCACCCGTTGCGGGACAGGTAGCGGGTGTTCTGGTTCCACGCCGTCCGGCAGGACACCCCGGGCGTGCGTCACGACGACGAGCGGGAAGCCGTCCGGGACCTGGTGGCCCGCTGGCACGACCCGGTTCCGGCGCTGGTCGACGCCACCCGACCGGACCGGGTGCTGTGCCACGACATCAGTGGACGGCGTCCCCACATCGCAGGTGTTGCCCGGGCCCGGCCCGACCTACCGGGTGGTGGCCCGCTGCCGTCCGTGCGGCATCTGCCATCCCTCGGCGAGCCGGGACGGATGGATGTTGTCGCCGCCACCGAAGAACTCGCAGAACTTCATGATCAGCGGGTCCCAGCCGATCGGATCGACGTACTGCGTGCCGGGGATGACCAGGCCCTCCTCGACGTGCGCCCGGATCACCCTGACCTGGAACGCCGTCGCGTTCGAGTCGGACATCCCGAACGGCGCTTCGCCGAGCACCGTGCACTCCAACTGGATCGGGCACTCGGCGACCCGGGGCGCCCGTACCAGCTCACCGGCCTGCTCGGTCAGGCCCGCCGTGCCGAACTTGTCCGGCTCGTGGCGGTAGCCCTGGCTGAGCTTGCGCGGGGGCACCACCCGCGTCCCGGTGGTCATCGCGATCCGGTCCACGGCGTCCACCATGGACGACGACGGCAGGTTGAGCACGCATTCGCCCTCGCGGCGCAGGTTCGCCGTGGTCTGGCCGCTGTTGCCGAGCCCCAGCATGCAGCTGTCGGCCAACCACCAGGCCGACGACATGGGCGCCAGGTTGGCGGTGCCGTCCTCGTTGCGGGAACCGATGAGTACCACCGGTGTGCCGAAGTACAGCACCTTCAGGTCGACCGTCGTGTGCATGTGACTGTCCTTTGTGTAGGGCCGGATGCGTCGTCGGCCGTCGGATCCGACTCTGCCGGACGGCGGGGCCACGCTGCTGGCGGGAAACGGACGTGGGGTTGGCAGGCCGACCGTTGGACCGTGCCGACCATCACACCGCCGCGACCACGGGTTGTCGTTCGTCACGTTCGTACGGACCGTGCTGACGGCGCTGCCGGCAGTACGGTCGGTGGGGACGAGGGAGAGGGAAGACATGCATGTATTTCTGGCCGGCTCCACGGGCGTGCTCGGCCGTCGGATCGTGCCGCTGCTGATTGCCCAGGGCCACCAGGTCACGGCGTTGACCCGGCGGCAGGAGGCCGCCGCGACCCTGACCGGGGCGGGCGCGGAACCGGTACTCGCGGACGTCCTCGACGCCGAGGCGGTCGCGCACGCGATCCGGGTCGCCGCACCGGATGTCGTGATGCACCAGCTCACCGACCTCGGCGCCGGAAGCAGCGCGGCCAACGCCGAGATGCGTGTCACCGGCACCCGGAACCTGGTCGACGCCGCGAAGGCAGCGGGGGTGGGCCGCATCATCGCGCAGAGCGTGGCCTGGGCGTACGAGCCGGGCGACGCGCCGGCCACCGAGGACACGCCGCTGGACGCGGACGCGCCGGCGCCCCGGGAGACGACGGTGCGTGGCGTCACCGCGCTGGAGTCGGCCGTGCGTGAACTGCCGGACTGGGTCGTCCTGCGCTACGGGCTCCTCTACGGCCCGGAGACCTGGTACGCGCCCGGCGGCCTGATGGCGGACAACGCCCAGGCCGGCAAGCTCACCGCGGACCGCGGGGTGAGCAGCTTCGTACAGGTGGCGGATGCCGCCGCGGCGGCGGTGGCGGCGCTGGACTGGCCGTCCGGCGCGGTGAACGTGTGCGACGACGAGCCGGCGCCGGCCCGCGAATGGCTGCCCGAGTTCTGCGCGGCGATCGGCGCGCCGGTCCCGGAACCCACCGGGGACCGGGAGGGATGGGCGCGCGGTGCGGACAACGGCCGCGCCCGTGCGGAACTCGGCTGGACGCCGCGCTACCCGTCCTGGCGGGCGGGCTTCGCCGCACTGGCCGAACTCGGGTAAGGGCCGCGCGCCCGGTCCGGGCGAGTACGAACCGGCCGGTGGCCTGAGGCTCAGGCGGCGGAGCGCTGCTTGCGGGCGGCGAGCCGCTCGACGATGCCCTGGGTGAACCGCTCGTGCCACTCGACGTCCAGGCCGGCGGCCCGTACGTGCGCGATCGGTCGGCGGCGCAGGTGTTCGCCACCGAACCGCACGCTGAACAGCTCGATGCCGGCCTGGACCAGCCGCGAGTACCAGGTCGACGCCTCGACATGGTCGGCGAGCAGGAGCAGTCCGCCGGGGCGCAGCACCCGGACCATCTCGGCGACCGCGCGCCGTTCGTCCGGTATCGCGCACAGGCTGAACGTGCAGACCACGGAGTCGAACGTGGCGTCCGGGAAGTCCAGCGCCTGCGCGTCGCCGAGGCGCAGGTCCACCTCGTGCCGGGACGACTCGGCGCGATGCCGGGCGACGGCCAGCATCTCCGGGCTCTGCTCGATGCCGGTCAGCCGGACGCCGGCCGGGTAGTGCGGCAGGTTGAGCCCGGTCCCGATGGCCACCTCCAGCACGTCGCCGTGGGCGCGGGAGCAGATCCACTCCCGGCTGCCCGCGAACAGGTGCCGGTCCAGGAAACCGATCTTCCGGTCGTACGTCCTGGCCTGCTTGTCCCAGAATCGGATCAGCCGCTCCGACTGCTCGGAGCGGTCCGACGAGCCTGGCATGGCACCTCCCGGAACGTGTGGTCATGGCGACGCGGCAGCGGGTGCCGGGGTCACCCGGCGCACCCGCCGTCCGCGCCCAGCCTAGGCCGGGTCGTCCGGATCCGCCGGGATCCCTCCCGGGCTCGCGGAGCTGTCGTGGCGTCGGTGCCTGGTTCGGCGGGCGCCCGACGGCGCACCTCACTACGCTCGTCAGGGCGGCGCACGTGCCCGCGGCCTGCGAGAACTGGCCACCGACCGACCAGACCGAGGAGCGCAGATGAACGAGGCCGGCACGATCATGGTCACGGGTGCGGCGGGCAAGTTGGGCTCCGAGGTGGTCCGCCAGCTCCGCGCCGCGGGTCGCGCGGTCGTCGCGGTGGACCGGCGCGCGGGGAACGGGGCGGACGGCGTCACCGAGCGCTCCCTCGATCTCACCGACGTCGACGCGGTCCGGGACGCCGTCCGCAGCTGCGACGGGATCATCCACCTCGCCGCCTTCCCGGACCCGTTCGCGGCCGAGCCGGACGTGGTCTTCGGCAACAACACCCGGGCCACGTTCAACGTACTGCTGGCGGCCACGGAACACGGCGTGCGCACCGTGGTCACCGCCTCCAGCGTCTGCGCGTTCGGCATGCCGTACGCCCCGGAGCCGTTTCCGCCCGAGTACGTGCCCGTCGACGAGGATCACCCGCTGGTGCCGCGGGACTGGTACGGGCTGTCCAAACAGGTCGACGAGCGGACCGCCGAGATGTTCTCCCGCCGTACCGGCATCACCGTGGTGGCACTGCGTTTCCACTGGGTGTCCACTGTGGAGGAACAGCGGGCGCGGGTGGCGGCGCTGGCCGACGACCCGGCGGACGGAGCCCGGGAACTGTGGGGCTACGTCGACCTGCGCGACGCGGCCCGCGCATGCCTCCTGGGCCTGACCGTGTCGGAACCCGGCATGCACCCGCTGGTGATCGCCGCGCCCGACTCGCTGTCGGAGACGCCGACCCGTGAGCTGCTCGCCGCCTTCCAACCCGGCGTGACCGTGGCGGCGTCGATGGACGGGACCGCGGGAGGCTGGGCCACCGCGCGGGCGCGCGAACGGCTCGGCTTCACCGCGCGGCACAGCTGGCGTGACCCCGACGTCCGGCGCTGACGACCCGACCCGCGCCACGGCCCCGGAACCACTGGTTCCGGGTCCGTATTCGTCTGTGCGCCAAGGCATCACACCCCGATCGACGCGTACGAGTCGTCCGGTGTGGCGACCACCACGTTTCGCTCGTGCCGCCCGGACCCGCCCACGCCGACCGGGCCCGGCGGCCAGTGCCGACAGTGCGTTGTTCACCGTTGCCCGGTGACGGCCGCGTACCGCGTCGATGCCGGGCGTCGCGGTCACTGGTGACTTCGATGACTGGTGGGCGTCCCCGCCCCGCTGCCAGGATTCGTGATGCGTCCAAGAGCGGGAGGTCCGGTGGACACACGCTACGAGAACTACTGCGCTGCCGATCCGGTCTTCTACGACCGGTTGACGGCCGCGCGGCGCCAGCGGGACTTCGCGTTGGCGGCACGTGAACTACCGACCGGCTGGCGGCGACAGGAACACGAGGACTGGCTCATCCACACCCCGGACGGCCGGTCGTTGCCGGCCCAGGGCTGGAAGATCCACATCTCGGCCTGCCTGGACAACGCGGAACGGGTACTCGACTCCTGCTGGCGGTACTGCGTCGAACAGGGCGTCGCGTTCAAGTACCTGCGCGGTCCGCACATCCTGCTGATGCGCAACTCCAAGTACGCGGCGCGCGGCTCCAGCGGCAAGCTGGTCACGATCTACCCGACCGACGACGCGGACTGCGAACGCATCCTCACCGGCCTGGACGCACTGATCGGCGGCGAGGCCGGACCGTACATCCTCAGCGACCTGCGTTGGCGGCGGGGCCCGCTGTTCGTCCGCTACGGCGGCTTCGCCAGTCGGCACTGCCTGTCCGACCAGGGCGACATGGTGCCGGCGATCGAGGACCCGAGCGGGACTCTGGTGCCCGACCGGCGTGGCCCGGTCTTCGCGCTGCCGGAATGGCTGACCCTGCCGGACTTCCTCGCCCCCGAACTGGCCGCCCGCAACGCCGTCACCGTCGCCGGCCTGCCCTACCGGGTCGACAAGGTGCTGCACTTCTCCAACGGCGGCGGCATCTACCAGGCCACCGACACCCGCAGCGGCCGGACGGTGGTGCTCAAGGAGGCTCGCCCGTACGCCGGTCTGGACTCCGTCGGCGAGGACGCCGTCACCCGGCTCGACCGTGAGGCCAGGATGCTCGGCCGGCTGGCCGACGTGGCCGAGGTCCCCGACGTACTCGACCGGTTCACGGTGGGCGAGCATGAGTTCCTTGTCCTGCAACACATCGACGGGGTGCCGCTCAACCGGGAGCTGGTGGGCCGGTACCCGTTGGGCGGGGCGGACATCTCGCCCGCCGCCCGTGCCGACTTCCGGGACTGGGCGCTGCGTACCGTCGACCAGGTCGAGGCCGCGGTCCGGCGGGTGCACGCACACGGCGTCGTCTACGGCGACCTGCACCTGTTCAACGTGGTGGTGCGGCCGGACGGAACGCCGTGCCTGCTGGACTTCGAGGTCGCCGCGGGCATCGAGGAGGGCCGACCGCCGGCGCTGCGCAACCAGGGCTTCGCGGCGCCACGGGACCGGACCGGCTTCGCCGTCGACGAGTACGCGCTGGCCTGCCTGCGCCTCGCGTTGTTCCTGCCGATGACCGACCTGCTGCGGCTACGGCCGACGAAGGCCCGGCACCTGGCCGAGGTGATCGCCGAACAGTTCGACCTGTCGGCCGGATACCTGGACCGGGCCGTCGAGACGATCCTCGGCGCCCCGGCCCGCACCGCCGCCACGCCCGCGAAGGACCGGACGCACCGGGCGGTCGTGACGTCACCACCCGGCAGTGCCCAGGGTGCCCCGACCCACGACGACGACCTGCACGGCGTGACCGACCCCGACCGGTGGCCACAGGTCCGTTCGGCACTGACCCGCGCCATCCTGGCCAGCGCCACCCCCGAGCGCGACGACCGGCTCTTCCCCGGCGACGTGGAGCAGTTCCGGACCGGTGGGCTGAACCTGGCGCACGGCGCGGCCGGCGTGCTCTACGCGCTGTCCGTCACCGGCGCCGGCCGGTTCCCGGAACACGACCAGTGGCTGCTGGACCGGGCCACCCGGCAGGGACCAGGGATGCGCCTCGGGCTCTACGACGGGCTGCACGGTGTCGCGTTCACGCTGGATCACCTCGGGTACCGGCAACCGGCGCTGGACGTGCTGGACCTCTGCCTCGCGCAGCCCTGGGAGAGCGTCGGTCCGGACCTGACGGGCGGCCTGGCCGGCATCGGCCTCAACCTGGCCCGGCTGGGTGACCGGACCGCCGAACCCGAACTGCACAGGCTGTCGGCCCGCGCCGCCGACCTGCTGGCCGAACGGCTCGGCACGGTGAGCTCGGTGCCCGAGATCTCCGGCGGCCCACATCCCCGCGCCGGGCTGATGCACGGCTCGTCCGGGGTGGCGCTGCTGTTCCTCGACCGCTACGACCGCGCCGGCGACAAACGGTTCCTCGACCTGGCCCGTACCGCGCTGGAACAGGACCTGCGCCGCTGCCTGCTGCGCGAGGACGGCTCCCTGAACGTCAACGAGGGCTGGCGCACCATGCCGTACCTGGAGTCCGGCAGCGTCGGCGTCGGGTTGGCGCTGGCCGCCTACCTGGCCCGCCGCCCCGACGACCAGCTCGCGGTGGCCGCCGAGAGGATCCGTCGCGCCGCGAACTCGCCGTTCTACGTCCAGTCCGGGCTGTTCGCCGGCCGCGCCGGCATCGCGTACCACCTGGCCGAACTGGCCCGCGCCGGCGACGACGCGGCACGGATCGGTGACGAGACGGTACGCGACGTCCTGCAGCGGCAGGTGCGTTCGCTGAGCTGGCACGCGATGCCGTACGGGGGCGGCATCGCCTTCCCCGGCGCGCAGCTGCTCCGGCTGTCGATGGACCTGGCCACCGGTACGGCGGGTGTGCTGCTGGCCGTCGGGGCCGCCTGCCATTCCGAGCGGGTCGGTCTGCCCCTGGTGTCGGGCATCGCGCCGGACACCACCACAAGCTCCCGCGTGCATAGCGCGGGTGGGTCCCACGACCTTCGTGGGTGAAGAAGAAAGGTGTCCACCATGGCACTGCTCGACCTGCAGGGTATGGAGACGACCCGGCACAACGGCGGCGGTTTCAACAGCTGGGCCAGCCTGCTTCTCTGTGGCCACAGCTCGATGAGCCTCGCGCTCTGCGCCTGAGCTAGCTGAGCACGTGGACCCGGGACGACGTCGGTCGTCCCGGGTCCCGCGGCGGGAGGCCCGATGTCCGACGAGACCGTCCCCGGCCCGCCGGGGCCGACAGCAGCACCGTCCGACAGCGGTGACCTGCCGTCCGGGCCGTCGGCCGGGAGCCGGCGGCTGATGCTGGCGCTGGCC
>JBAUUM010000283.1:0-9129 GCA_049582705.1 Actinocatenispora sp. | reverse complement strand
GCGCCACACCCCGAGCAGCGCGGCGACGAGCCCGACCGAGCGGGGCACGCAGACCAGTACCGGCTGGTCCGCCCGTACGCCCGCGGCGGCCAGCAGGCCGGCGACGCGGGAGGTGTCCCGGTCCAGTTCGGCGTAGCTGACCGACCGGCCGTCGTCGCGCACGGCGACGCCTTCCGGCGTGGCTGCGGCCTGCGCCGCGATCAGGTCGTGCACGGTGTCCGGGCCGTCGAAGCGCACCTCGGGGCCGGTCGACAGGGCGCCGACCCGACGTTGCTGCCTCTCGTCGAGTACGCAGAGCGACCGCAGCGGGCGGTCCGGTGCCGCGGTGACCAGGTCGATCATCCGGTACCAGTGGTCGAGCACGTCGCGCAGCGGGCCGGCGGCGAACCGGGCCGGGTCGTAGTCGAGCCAGCCGCCGAGGTCGGTGCCCCGGTCCAGCAGCTGCAGCTCGAGTTCGGCGCTGGTGTGTCCGACCGGGACGACGGCCTGGTAGTCGACGGTCAGCTCCGGAGTCCGGATCCGTTCCGGCAGACCGGCCCGCCGGTAGCCGAACACGACCGACGGCCGCCACGGCGTACTGCCCACCCGCCGGCGGAGGTCGGTCAGCGGGAAGGATCGGAACCGGTACGCGGTGGCCGTCTGCTGGCGCACCCGGCGCAGGAAGGTACCGAAGTTGTCGCGCCGCCCCGGGGCCAGCCGCAGCGGAGCCTCGTTGACGAACGGCCCGACCGTCCCGGCGAACTCGGCCGTCCGGGTGCCCATCGGCACCGCGACGGGTGGTACGTCCGGTCCGGGCGCGGTCGCGTAGCTCGCGAGCGTGGCGGCGAAGCTCGCCAGCAGCACGGCGTGCCGGCTGACGCCGTAGTCCTCGGCGAGCGTGCCGAGCCGGGCGGACCGGTCGACGCCGAGCCGCACCGCGACCGGCGACGCGACCGCATCGGGCGGGCTGTGCAGTACGTCGGAGATTGCGGCACCGTCCCAGGCGAAGGCGTCCCGCCAGCCCGGCGGGGGACCGTTCGCCAGCAGGGCGCGCTCGCGGTCGACGTGGCGCTGGTACGCCTCGGCCGGCCGGAGCACGGGTCGCTGTCCGTGCCGGCGCGCCCGGTGGCAGCGGATCCACTCCTGGGCGATCAGGTCGCGGGACGACCCGTCGGCGACGAGGTGGTGGAAGACGGCGAGCAGGGTGGTGCGCCCGCCCTCGTCGGTCACGCCGAACCGGAGCAGCGGTCCGGTGTCGAGGTCGAACGGTGCGCGGAGGTGGCCGGACACCGCCGCCTCGTCGGCCAGCCGTACCACCTCGACCGCCCGGCGGGCCGCGTCGTCGTCGAGTGGCGTGCGTTCCGGTCGGCCCTGCCGTGCGGGGAACCGGGACAGCAGGTCCGGCTGGGCCTCGACCAGGTCCGCGCACGCGGCCCGCAGCGCGGCCTCGTCGAGGTCACCGTGGATGCGCAGCGCGAGCGCCAGGTGCGCGCCCGCGCCGGGCAGCTCCAGGCGCTCGGCGTACCAGAGGTCCTGCTGGACCTGGGAACAGGTGTCCGCCTGCGGTGCCGACTTGTCATGATGTGTCCAGGCTGCCTGCCCCATGGTGCGGGATGCTAGCCACCACCCGGGGTGCCGAAGAAGGTCTCGTCCCATGTTCGCGACAGACCCCTAGAGTCCGCGCCGCTCCGTCCCCGACGCGCGGCGGTCGGGCCGGGTCGGCCGGTCGGGCGCGGCCGGCGCGGGGCGCCGGATTCGTCGGCGAGGAAGTATCGTCCGCAGGACGCCCCGTTGGCGGGATCCCGCGTCGACCGGCGACCCGGCCGCGCGGCGGCCGCCCCGGCAGATCGGACCCCCGTGAAAGCCCTGCTCATCCGCCGGTACGGCGGCACCGACGTCCTCGAGTTCGCCGAGGTCGAGCGACCGCGACCGGGACCGGGCGAGCTGGGCGTGGTCGTGCACGCGGCCGGCATCAACCCGCTCGACCACAAGATCCGCGCCGGCAAGCTCCGCCTGCTGCGCGGGCAGACGCTGCCGCTGATCCTCGGCAACGAGGTGTCCGGCGTGGTCGCCGAGGTGGGTCCGGCCGTCACCGGGTTCGCGCCCGGTGACGAGGTGTACGCCCGGCTGGCCAAGGACACCGCGGGCGGCTTCGCCGAACAGGTCACCGTGCCGGCCCGGTACGCGGCGGTCAAGCCGAAGACGCTCGGACACGAGCAGGCCGCGGCGATCCCGCTCGCGGCGCTGACCGGGTGGCAGGCGCTGACCGGGTTCGGCACGGTCGGGGCCGGCAGTACCGTCCTGGTGCACGGCGGGGCCGGTGGGGTCGGCAGCTTCGCGGTGCAGCTCGCCCGGCACCTCGGGGCCACCGTCGTGGCCACCGCGAGTGCCCGCAACGCCGAGCTGGTCGGTGAACTCGGCGCCGAGCAGGTGGTGGACTACCGCACCGAGGCGTTCGAGCGGCGGATGCGTGCCGACGGGCTGGCCGCGGACCTGGTCCTGGACACCCAGGGCGGCGCGGTGCTGCGCCGCTCGTTCTCGGTGGTGCGCCGGGGCGGCTCCGTCGTCTCGGTCGGTGCCGCCGTGCCCACCCCGGCATCGGTACGCGACGAACGGGCCGTCGCCCCGGTGCGCGGCGTCATGGCCGTCGCGAACCTGCCGTACCGCTACCTCGCGCGCCGGGCGGGGTGCGGCTACGCCTACCTGTTCATGCGTCCCGACGGCGGCCAGCTCGCCGAACTGGCCACGCTCGTGGACGGCGGTCAGCTGCGGCCGGTCCTCGACCGGGTCTTCCCGTTCGAGGAGGCCATGGCGGCGCTGGCGCACGTCGAACGCGGCGGCGGGCCCGGCAAGACCGTACTGACGATGCCGGCCGGGGCCACGGGGTGAGGCCGCGTCGCGCTCAGCGGCGGAAGAGGTCCACCAGCCTGCCGATGAGGCGGCTGACCGGCCCGGTCGGTCCGGGCTCGCGACGGGGCGCGGGTGGCGGTGCCGGCGCGTTGACCGGCTCCGCCGGCTCCTGGCCACCCGGAACGTCGGAGGCCACGAACACGAGCCGGAACTTGCCGATCTGCACCTCGTCGCCGTTGGTCAGGGTCGAGGTGTCGATGCGTTCCTTGTTCAGGTAGGTGCCGTTGAGGCTGCCGAGGTCACGGGCGATGATGCGGCCGCCGTGCCGGGCGAACTCGACGTGCCGACGGGACACCGTGGCGTCGTCGAGGAGGATGTCGCTGTTGGCGTGCCGGCCGGCGATCGTGCTGTCCTGGTCGAGCAGGAACTGCGCGGGCGCGTTCGGGCCGTTGCGTACCACCAGCATCTTCGTGCCGGGCGGCAGGTTGCTGGCCAGCTCGGCGGCCGCCACGTAGGTGCGCGGATCGTCGAGGACGTCGGCGAGGTCGCCCAGGTGCAGCAGCGAGGTGGTATCCGGTGCGGCGGGCCTGGCCCCATCGTCGCGTTGCATCGGGTCACCCTAGCAGCGTGCGGGTGGCCGTTACGTTCGCGGATCGGCCGGTTGCGACCGCGCCGGGATGGACGAGTGCCGCGTCCTGGTCCGACACGGTCATATCGTGATGCTCGATACACGTACGGTGGTGCTCGATGGGTCGGTGCTGCCACCGGTCGTCGCCGCGCGTCGCGTGTCCACCGACCCACCGGTCAGCCGAACGCGAGGTAGAACGGCCTTTCTGGCCGATGTCGAGGGCACCGGCGGACGGGATCCTTGCCGTGAGGCGACGAGAGGGCCCGCGATGGCAGACGTCAACCAGGCGGACTGGTCGGTGCTGCCGGTGCTCCGGTACCACTCGGTCCGCCCGGCCACCGAGAGCGGAGCCTGCCCGCTGACCGTCCCCGCCTGCCGGCTCCGCGAGCACCTCACGGCCCTGCTCGACGACGGGTACCGACTCGTCGGCCTGAGCGAGGCGCTGGACCTGCTGGACGGGGGCTACCGGGGCCGGGTCGCGGCGCTGACCTTCGACGACGGGTTCGCGAGCGTCCTGCGCCACGCGGTGCCGGTACTCGGTGAGCTGGACGCCCGCGCCACGCTGTACGTGCCGGTCGGGCACGTCGGCGGGACCGCGGACTGGCTCGGGCCGCACGCCGCCGCCGTCGGACCGCTGCTGACCTGGGGCCAACTCGACGACGTGGCCGCGGCCGGCATGGAGATCGGCAGTCACGGACTGCTGCACCACGACCTCGACCTGCTGCCCGAGGAGCAGGTGTGCCGGGAGATCCGGGACAGCCGGGACCGGCTCAGCGACCGGTACCACCGGCACATCCGGTCGTTCTGCTACCCGCACGGTCATCACGACCGGGCGGTGCGCTCCATCGTCGCCGGTTCCGGACACGACAGCGCCTGTCAGGGCGGCGAACGCCTCTACCGTCCCGACCTGCACCGCCTCGCCGTGCCCCGGCTGCGGCCGCTGGCCGGGCACACCGGAGCCCAGCTCCGGGACCTGGTCCGTACCGGCGGGGGCCAGTTCACGCCGTGGGTGCGCCAGGTGACCCGCCCCGGCTTCCGGGTGACCCGCCGCGCGCTGCGGATGTTCGGCCGGGACCCACACTGACGCACCCGTTCCCCGCCGGTACGCCGGACGGACGGCGCCGCCGGCGGCGTCAGTCGTTCCGCTCGCTGACCTGGGCGCTGTCGAACGTCGCCACCTCGGTCAGGGTGCGGGCCGCCGCCTGTACCAGCGGTACCGCGAGCAACGCGCCGGTGCCCTCGCCGAGCCGCAGGTCCAGATCGAGCAGCGGGCGGAGGCCCAGTTCCCGCAGCGCGATCCGGTGCCCCGGCTCGACCGACCGGTGCCCGGCGATCATCGCCGCGGTCGAGTCGGGGGCCAGCGCGGCGGCGACCAGCGCGGCGGCGCCGGCGATGACCCCGTCCAGTACCACGGGGGTGCGGGCCGCCGCCGCGCCCAGCACGAAGCCGGCCAGCGCGGCGTGCTCCAGCCCGCCGACGCAGGCGAGTACTTCCACCGGGTCGGCCCGGTCCGGCCGGTGCCGGCGCAGCGCGCGGCGTACCACCTCGATCTTGTGGTCGTGCATGGCGTCGTCGATCCCGGTGCCCCGGCCGGTGACCTCGGCCGGATCCGCGCCGGTGAGGACAGCGATCAGCGCGGCCGAGGCGGTGGTGTTCGCGATGCCCATGTCTCCGGTGACCAGCAGCCCGTGCCCGGCGTCGACCAGCTCGGTGGCCAGCCGGATGCCGACCTCGACGGCGGTCACCGCCTCGTCCCGGGTCATCGCGGGACCCTCGGTCATGTCCGCGGTGCCGGCCCGTACCTTGGCGTCGACCAGGTCGTCGCCGGGCGGCAGCTGACCGGCCACGCCCACGTCGACGGTGCGTACCGCGGCGCCGACCTGGCGGGCGAAGGCGTTCACCACCGCGCGCCCGGCCCGCATGCTGGCCACCATCTGACCGGTGACCTCCTGCGGCCAGGGCGTCACCTTCTGGGCGTGCACACCGTGGTCGGCGGCGAACACCGCGACCACGGCGGGAACGGGCGGTTTCGGGGGGCACTGTCCGGTGAGCCCGGCCAGCCGCACCGAGACGTCCTCCAGCACCCCGAGCGACCCGGCGGGCTTGGTGAGCCGGTCCTGCAGATCACGCGCCTGCCGGCGGATCCCGTCGTCCGGGGGTCGGATCGAGCGCACCGTGTCCGCCAGTAGTTCCACCGTGGCCTCCCTCGGGTCGGGCTCAGCGCGAGGGACCCTAGCGGGCCGCCCCGACACCGGTTTTCGCGGGGGCTTCGGGGCCGGTTCACCGGGGAGTCTGAACATCCGTGAACCTCCGCCGTCGCGTCGGGGCCTGTGACAGCATTCGTCGTATGGGCGTCAACGGGGAGGCGCGTGGGCGATCGCTCACCGGTGTGTTCGACGTGGTGCTCTGGGGATACGACCGGGACCAGGTTGCCCGGTGCATCGGCGATCTCGAGGAACAACTGACGCTGCTCTATGCCGACCAGCGACGGGCGGCGGAGCTGGGCACCGCGTTGGAACGGGCCCGCACCGAGATCATGGGCCTGCGGGCACGGTTGTCCGGTGTGCCGGCGGTGCACCAGATCGGCGCCGAGGTGGAGACCATTCTCGCCGCCGCCGAACGGCAGGCCCTGGAGATCCGGGCCAGCGCGGACGGTGTGTTGTCCACGGCACGCGAGGAGGCCACCCAGGTCCTCGCCTCGGCCAAGCAGCAGGCCGCGCGCAGCCAACGCGACGCCGACCTGCTCATCCAGCAGGAACGCCGCCGGCACCAGGAGGCTGCCAACGAGATGCTCGCGGCGGCGCGCCAGGAGGCCGAGCGGATCGTGTCGGCGGCGGACCCCGCCAACGAGCCGGCGGCCACCGGTCGGCACGCCCTGCAGAACCCGCCGGGCAACGGCAGGCGCAGCCGGTCCGCCGCGTACGACGGCGCCAGCCAGCCGCAGGGGCTGCCGCCCGACACGGAGCCGTACCCGACGCAGTCGCTGGGCGAGGAGCCCGTCTGAGCGCGGACGTCACTCCAGCCGGATGCGGTAGATGGTCGGCGGCCGGCCGGTGGTGCCGGCCAGCACCCGCCCGATGGGCTGCGCGACGCCGGCCCGTTCGAGCCGCTTGAGGGTACGGCGGGCCGAGCGTGGCTCGATCTCCAGCGCGCGGGCGACGTCGGAGGCCGTGACGCCCTCGTCGCCGTGCTGGTCCAGCATGGCCTTCAGCCGGGTCAGGGTGGCCCGGGACAGCCCGGACCGGCGCGCCGCGACCAGCAACGGCACGGCGCCGTCGGTGGACGGCTCGGCATCGGTCTCGGCGAGCACGATGTCGCTGCCGGTGCCCAGCGACACCACCGCGGAGAACGGGCCGACCGAGCGGCACCGGGCCAGCGCGTGCCGGGCCAGCGCCTCCGCCTCCGCGGCGGACCGACCGACCCCCAGCGCGATGTGCGCCCACAGGTGCCGCTGGGACAGCCGGGCCAGCAGCGGCAGGCGCTGGAAGTGGTTGCTGTGTTCCTCCACCACCCCGCGCGTGGTGACCAGCACGTAGCGCCCCGGCTGGGTGGTGAACACGCTGCCGGCCAGCGCGCCGACCTCGTCGGGCAGCTCCGGATCGGGGTCGGACAGGTCGATGATGCCGAGTACCACCTGGGCGTCGGCGCTGACCCGGCCGACGCACGCCAGTACCACGGTGCGCAGCGCGGAGCGGACCGAGGCGACGGCGGGGGAGAGCTGGATGACCTCCAGTTCGTCGCGTAGCGCCTCGTGCACGGCCGGGACGCAGGTGATCGCCACGCTCGTCGCGCCCGGCCCGGCCGCCGCCCGGTGGAAGTCGGCGAATCCCGCCGAGTCGCGGGCCCGCCGGTACTCGGCCACCCGCACGCCGTCCACTGGCAGGCCGGCGTCCTGGAAGGCCTCGGTCACCTCGTCGCGGTCCAGGGTGTCGATGCTGATGTGGGCCGGGTGCCGGCCCCGGGCCAGCAGCCCGAGCAGCACCCGGTACAGCGAGGCCCCGGAATGCGGGATGTACGTGGCGGGCCGGTCGAGCACGCCGGCGTCCCGGGCCACCGTGTACGCGATCAGCCCCGTGAACAGCAGCGCGTCCACCTGCGCCTGGCCGGTCCGGACCAGCTCGGCGACCTGGGTCTCGTCCGGGTGGACAAGGCGTCGTACCGACAACAGCGGGTAGTCGCGCGCGGCGACCCTCTCGACCATCGACACCAGGTCCGGCGGTCCCACCACGCCGATCGTGACCCGGATGTCGGTGCCCTCGGTACGTGCGATCACGCCTGCATGGTGCCATGCGCCGCGGCGGTCGGCCGGTGGCCGTACGGCCACCGGGACACCCACCGGTGGCCGGTGAATTCGACCACTCCGCTTTCGTCGGCGACGCCGGCACTGGAAGGCTGTTGCGGTGAGTGGACTGAGTATCACGGCCGCCCCGTACCCGCTGCTCCGCCGCGCGGCGCTGGCGACCGGCGGGGTCTTCGCGCTGTCCGGCGCGGTGCAGGCGACCTTCGTGTCGCGGCTGCCGGAGATCCGTTCGGCGCTGGGCGCCGACACCGGAGCGCTGGGCTTCGCGCTGCTCGGCGCCTCCGTCGGCTCGCTGGCCGGGGCTCCGCTGACCGGCCGGCTCGCGGCGCGGTACGGCAGCCGGCCCGTGGTCGGCGGGTCGACGATCATCTGCCTGCTGGGCCTGGTCGGGCTGGGTCTCGTCCAGTCGGTGGTGCAACTGGGCGTGGTGCTGGTGGTCTTCGGATTCGGGTTCGGGTCCTGGGACGTGTCGATGAACATCCACGGTCACGGGGTGGAGGCGGCCGCCGGCAAGGCCTGGATGCCGCGCTACCACTCGGTCTGGAGCGTGGGCGGGTTCCTCGCCGCCGGGATCGGTTCGGTGGCGGCGGGGTCGCACCTGCCGGTGTCGGTCCACTTCCTCCTCGCGGCGCCGGTCATCGCCGCGGGGGTACTGGTCCTGCTCACCCTGTTCCTGCGGGACGGGCGGACGACGGTTCCCGACGCCGGGTCCGCGGCGGCCGTCGCGCGGCACCGAGGGCGGATCGTGACGCTGCCGTTCGTCCTGCTCGGGGTGGTGATGGCGTGCGCGACCCTGATCGAGGGCGCCGCGTCCGACTGGCTCGGCATCTACTTCAACGACGTCCGGGATCAGACCCCCGCGGCGAGCGCCGCGGCGTTCACCACCTTCGCGGTGGCGATGGCGGCGAGCCGTGGGGCCGGCACCTGGACGATCGGCTGGCTCGGTCGCAGCGGCGCGGTACGCGCCAGCGGCCTGCTGGCCCTGGCCGGTGTGACGTTGCTGCTGCTGTCGCCGGTGACCGCGTTCGCGTACGTGGGTGCCGCCCTGTGGGGCCTGGGCACCGCGATCGTGTTCCCCGCCGTGGTCAGCGCCGCGGGGGACACACCCGGGCGCGCCGCCGAGGCGATCGCCCTGGTGACACCGATCGGGTACACGGGATTCCTGGTGGGTCCGCCGCTGGTGGGCATGGTCGCCCGGCAGATCGGGCTCGAGCACGCGCTGTGGCTGATCGGCGCGCTCGCCGCGGTGATGGCCCTGCTCGCGGGCGTCACGCGGGACCGCCGTGGCCAGCTGACCAGGCCCGAACGCAGCGCCGAGCCGGTCCGCTCCGGCGCGTCCGGCACCACCTGACCGCTGCGGCCCGATCGCCTC
>JBAUUM010000282.1:0-2061 GCA_049582705.1 Actinocatenispora sp. | reverse complement strand
CCCGGCACGCGGCTCGCCGTACGGGTCTCCCGGTCGCCGCTGCCGCGCGCCCACAGCGTCCCGTGCCTGTCCGCGACGACCACCCGGGCACCGACGGGCCGCGCCGCGAACCGGACCGCTCCGCCGGGCACCCGGAACGCGTCGTCCGGGACGTGCTGGTCGGCACCCTGGTGCACGATGTCGGCGTCCAGGTCGACGTCGGTACTGGTGACCGCTGCCGCGTTCCGCAGCGCCAGGTACGGGTCCGCGTCCCCCTCGGTCTTCTGGTCGACGTACGACCGGTACGCCCGGGCCTGCCGTTCGTTGGTCTGGTCGACCCTCTGCTGCGTTCCGACGATGACGGTGGTGACCAGTACGGCGACGCCGGTCAGCAGCGTGGTCAGGCCGGCGATCGTGGCCCGCCCACGGGTACGGCGCCGGCTGGCCCGCAGGTACGCGGTGACCTCGGGGGACATGTCGTCGGAGATGCCGGAAGCGTTGCGGCGGAACCGTTCGGCCCGGTCGGCGCGTTCCATCCGGCGGCGGGCCGGGCCGCTGGCCAGACCCTTGCGGCGTTGCCCGGCGGCATCCCAGTCCCGGGCCCGGACGGTGAGTTCCGTGGCGACGAGCTGGCTCGGCCGCACGCCGGCGCGGGCGTTGACGATCCGCCGTACGGTGGCGCCGACGTCGTCGCCGACCAGCACACGGCAGACGGGCCGGCCGAACCGGGTCGCCAACTCCCCCTCTGCGCCGCACGGCCCGGAGGCCCGGAACGCGGCCGATTCGCAGGCGACGAACACCGAGCACTCCTGGACCGCCCGGGTGATCTCGTCGAGCCACTTCGCCGAGATCGGAATGTCGTCGAGGTCGATCCAGGTCATGACGTTGACCTCGGTGAGCGCGGCGGCCAGTTCGCGGACCCAGTCGCCATCGCGCCGGCTGTAGGAAATGAACACGTGGTGCACGGCGACCTCAGCGGGTGATCGGTGGAAGCCCGGCACACAGGTGTGCACCGATCCTCCGGCGGGTGTCGGAATCGACGGACGCGATCTGGGTGGGGTTCCAGCACCCCGCATCGGTGAGCCGGGACAGTACGGCACGCAGCGCACCGGCGTTCGTGTCGCAGCCCGCGCAGGTCGGCACCCGCCAGCGCCCCGCGTCGTCGACCGCCGACAGCGTGCCGCCGCGCCAGGTCAGCGCCGTGACCGGTGAGGTCGCCGGCAACCGCACGGTGACCAGCCGGTAAACCCGGGGCGGCGTCAGCGACTCCACGACCACCTGCCCGGTACGGGAGCCGAGGGCCACCTGGCGGTGGTCGGGGGACACCGCCACGGCGGTGACGTCCTCCGCGAAGACCCGGATCCACGGCGTGACGAGTTCGCGTCCCGCCGCGTCGTGGGCGTGGAACCGGACCCGGTTTCCGTCGGTATCGAGGGTCGAGCCGGCGGCATGCCGCACCGATGCCGACTCCGCCGCCAGCCGGGGTGCCGGGTCCGGTGCTGCCGGCGCGGGCCACAGGGCACCCGCCGTCGACGCCAGGCAGCCGAGGGTGGCCCCGTCCGGGGACGCCTCGACCCGGAACAGCCGGGGCAGCTCACGGCAGACGACGCCGAGGTCGAGCCCGGAACGGGCCAGGTACACGTGTGTCCGGTCGGCGTCACCGCCGACGACGAGGCGACCACCCGGCAGCGCGGTGAGTACGGTGTCCCGGTCCGCAGCCGGGATGCCGAGGCCGCGCGCCGGCACACCGCGCGCCAGCCACCAGACCTGGTGGTCGCCACCGGTCAGGTACGCGGACGCCCCGTCCGGGGCGAGCGTCCCCGCAGCCAGCACGGGCGCCGGCACCGCTCCCTCGGCCACGACCTGCGCGCCCGGGTAGCGGGCGATCCGGTACCGGCCGCCGCCGAGCGCCAGCAGTGCCGTCGCCCGCCCCGGGGTACCGGTCAGGGCGAGCGGATCACCGGGCAGGGCAACCGAACGGACCGCGCCCGACGGGTCGACGGTGACGAGCCTCCGGTCCGCGCTGGCGACGGCCACCCGCCCGTCCGCCGCGAGGATCGTGCGCAGCGGCCGGGTCCGGAC
>JBAUUM010000281.1:0-4127 GCA_049582705.1 Actinocatenispora sp. | reverse complement strand
CGGCGGCCCCGTCGGGGCCGTGGCCGGGCCCACGACGCTGGGCGACGCGGCCCGGTACCGGCGGTAGTGGGTGATCAGCAGGTCGCGCTCGCCGCCGTCCAGGCCGAGAGCCGCGGCCAGCGACTCCAGCGAGCGTCGGTGCGGGCGCGCGACCCGGCCGCATTCGATGGAACTGATGCCGCGCGTGCTGAGACCGCTGCGCTCCGCAAGCTCTTCCTGGGTGAGGCCCGCCGCTCGCCGGAAATCCGCGAGCGGTGAGTCGGCCCCCTCCGGCGGCTCCTCGGGCATCGGCCGATTCTAGCGAAAAGATCCGGCCAAACTGCTAGGTCGCGTTCGTGGCCCGGTCGACCCGCCCGGACTTGGATGTGTGTGATTGACCTCCGCTGACAACGGCGAAGGGAGGTGTCCCATGCTGGCTTCCGCTAAGCACCTGAAGTACGTGCTCAGCTCGTTCTCCGCGATCGTTTTCATGTGTCTGGAGACGTCCTGATCGAACGGCCGCACCGGTCGGCGCGCGTGGGGTCCCGCGTGCGCCGACCCCCCAACCGCACGGACGGTGGACGATGCTAGACACCGCATGGCGCCAGCTGCGGCACGGCCTGGCCGTGGTCGCCGGCCGCCGGATCCGGACCGCCGACGTCGAGATGCTGGCCCGGCACGTACGCCGTACCCGCGCCGAGTTCGGCCGCCTCGACCACGAGCAGGTGATGGAGGCGCTGGGCCGGGTCACCGACCCTGCGGTGCGTGAGGTCGCCGACGCCCGGCGGTGGCGTGCCGCGGTGAAGACCGCGTACCGCGACACCGTCTACTACCGACAGACCCTGGACCGGCTGGGCCTGCGGCCCGAGGAGCTGACGTACGCGCGTCGCGCCGAGCTGCCGCCCACGCCGAAGAGCGCGCTGCGGGCGCTTCCCGAGGCGTTCGTCAGCGACAGGTCCGAACCGGTCCTACAGGCGTACACGACGGGCAGCACCGGCGTCCCCACCTCGTGCTGGTTCTCCACCTACGAACTGGAACTGGCCGCCGGGTACGGTGCCATGTTCCGGATGATGAACGCGGGGCTCGGCCCGTCCGACGTACTGCAGATCGCGGCCAGTTCCCGTGCGGCGCTGGCGGTGCACACCACGCTGCGCTCCGCGCAGCTCATCGGCGCCGGCTTCGTACTGGTCGGCGTGATCGACCCGGAGGAGGCGCTGGCCCGCCTCGCCACCCCGGTGCACCTGCCCGGCAAGAAGCCGAGGGTCAGCGCCCTGACCATCAACCCCAGCCACCTCGGCGAGCTGGTGCAGGCCGGGGAGCGGCTCGGCTACCGGCCCGGTGACTTCGGTCTGGAGCAGATCGCCTGCGGCGGCGAGATCCTGACCGCCGCCCTGACCCGCCGTGCCGAGGCACTGTTCGGTGCGACGGTCCGGGACACGTACGGGATGACCGAGACCTACCCGGTGTCCGGGCAGAACTGCACCGAGGGGCACCTGCACTTCGCGGCCGAACAGGGCCTGCTGGAGGTGCTGGACCCGGAGACCTTCGCGCCCGCCAAGCCGGGCGAGGTCGGCATGCTGGTGGCCACCCCGTACCAGCCGTACCGGGAGACCACGCTGGTACTGCGTTACGCCACCGGCGACCTGGTCCGCACCCTGACCGAGCAGCCGACCTGCGAGATGGCCGGGCAGCCGGCGACGTCGCCGCTGCTGGGCAAGGCGGAGTTCAGCCCGGGCCAGGGCAGCACGCGGCTCTACCAGCGCGACATCCTCGAACTGCTGGAGGCCGAGCGGGCGTTGCCGCTGCCGATCCGGTACCGCACCGACCCCGCATCCGACGGCTTCGACCTGCACGTGCAGGGCCCCGAGGACGACACCGCGCTGCTGTCGCGGTTGGAGACCCGGGCATCCGACGCCGGCCTGCCGGTGCGCAAGATCGTGCTGCACGACGACCTGGCCGGCGTCGGTCGGCCGCAGTTCGTCCGATCTCTGCTGCGCGAGACCGTGGTCACCCGCGACGAGGAGGCCGGCACGTGGACTCTCCGCTGATCTCGGTCCTGGTGACGACGGCGCTGGTCGTCCTCACCGTGGCCGCCGCCCGCTGGTACTTCCACCACGTCCGGGTCGAACGACCGCCGGTCGGTGTGTTCAACCTGCGCGACGTGGTCTTCAGCTTCGTCGTGCTGGTCGTGGTGCCGCCGCTGTACCTGCGGCTGCCGCGCCAACTGATCGGCACGATCCTGGTGCTGTTCGGCATCGCCCTGCTGTACATCATGCTGACCCCGCTGGTACGTCGCCCCGCCGCGATGGCCGTCGCGCTGACCCTCGCCGGCGGCGAGGTCGCGCTGGAGCTGACCGGCCGGTCCGGCTCGGCGCTGTTCGTCGGCCTCAACGACCTCGTGCTGCTCCTGCTGGTGGTCGGGGTCTGCAACACCTGGGCGCAGAGCGGCATCCGGGCCCGTGACACCGCGGTGTTCGCCGGGGCCGTCATGCTGTACGACGTGGTGGCCACCGGGCTGCTCCCCACGACCCTGGAGTTCGCCACCCGGCTGCAGTCGCTGCCGTTCGCGCCGACGATGGGCTGGGGTTCCGGCACCGCCGCGGTCTTCACCGGGCTCGGTGACCTGCTGTTCATCGTGCTGTGGCCGCTGGTGGCGGAGAAGGCGTACTCGGTGGCGGCCGGTCGCGCGGCGATGGCCGTCACGCTGGGCTGCGTCGGCACGATCACCGCGCTGTTCCAGTTCCAGATCCTGACCACGCCGATCCCCGGCATGGTGCTGATGGGCCCGGCGGTCATCGTGCACTACCTCTTCCTGCGCCACCGGCACCGCCAGGAACACACCGCCGGCGAGTACGAGGTGCTGCGCCACCCGGAACTGCCGCCGCTGGTGGTGCCGCCGCCGCGACCGGTGGCCGACCTCGCCGTCGCGGTCGACTGGGCCGACCGGTGCGCGACCGGCGGGACGGGACGGTACCGCGCCATCGTGGACGGCGAGGTGCTCGCCTCCGGCACCAACCCCGGGGCGGTACTGCGCGCCGCCGGCCGCCGCAACGCCTCCGCCACCCCGGTCCTGGTGCTCGGCCCGCCCGGTCCCGACGACCTCGCCTGACGCGGACGGCGCCGGCGTTATCCTGGCCCTGAGGTGGCCCGGGACGCCGGCCGCCGTACCGGGGGGTGTCTGGTGAGACTCGGCCTGCACTACTGGAACTTCTCCACACCGGTGGACCCGGCGCGCATCGCGGCCACCCTGGCCGAGACGGCCAGAGTCGCCGAGGAGGCCGGCGTCGCGTCGCTGTCGCTGATGGACCACTACTTCCAGATGGAGCAGGCCGGCACCGCGGACGAGCCGATGCTGGAGGGCTACACGGCCCTCGGCTACCTCGCCGCGCGTACCGACCGGATGAGCCTCGGCCTGCTCGTCACCGGCGTGATGTACCGGCATCCCGGCCTGCTCGCGAAGATCGTCACCACCCTGGACGTACTGTCCGGCGGCCGGGCCTTCCTGGGCGTCGGCGCCTCCTGGTACGAGCGGGAACAGCACGCCCTCGGCGTACCTGTCGTGTCGGTCGCCCAGCGTTTCGAACGGCTGGAGGAGACGATCCGCATCTGCCGGCAGATGTGGAGCGACGACAACGGGCCGTACCGGGGGCGGCACTACCAGTTGGCCGAGACGCTGTGCGTGCCGGCGCCGCTGTCCCGGCCGCACCCGCCGATCCTGGTCGGTGGCGGCGGCGAAAAGAAGACGCTGCTGCTGGTGGCGCGGTACGCGGACGCCTGCAACGTGTTCGCCAGCGACCCGGACACCGTGGCGCACAAGCTGGACGTGCTGCGCGCGCACTGCGCCGACGTCGGCCGCGACTACGACGCGATCACGAAGACCGCGCTGGTCGTCACGCCCGTGCTCGACGACCCCGACGGGTTCCTCGCCACCGCCGAGACGTACGCCCGGCTCGGCGTCGCCGAACTGCAGGTGATGCCGGACCGGGACCCGGTCGAGTACGCGGAGCGACTCGCCGAGCGGGTGCTACCCGGCCTGGCTGCGATCGGCCCCGGCTGAGCGCGGACACCATCGGCTGAGCGCCGCGGGCACCGTCCCGGGCCGGCCACCCGCCTGGTCGTGGACGCGGCCCCGGCGACGGTGCCGGGGC
>JBAUUM010000280.1:0-3729 GCA_049582705.1 Actinocatenispora sp. | reverse complement strand
CGCAAGGTCGCGACCCGTGCGGGCGCGTCCCGGACGCGGCTGATGAAGAAGGCCGCCACGGCACGCAAGACGGCCACCGGCCGGGCGACCGCGGTGCGTAAGACCGCCGCGAAACGTACCCGGGCGGCGACCAGCCGCACCAGCACCATGGCGCGGGCGACCGCTCGCCGGGCCACACCGAGGAGCACCACCGCCCGAACCGGTACGTCGGGGGTGTCCAGCAGGAGGACACCGCGAAAGTCCACCAACACCCGCTCCGCCACCGAGATGATCCGCGCCACGGCCAACCCGTACCTTGCGCTCGGTGAGCGGATGGCCCGCGCAATCGGCTGGTCGGCCCGCTGACGCCGGGCGGAGTTTGGTGGAGACTACCCGGGTGGTGACACCACGAACACGAGTACACGTCCATCCGCCGTCGATCGATTTCGGTGCGCTGCGCCGCGAGCTGGACCTGCCAGACGGGTTCCCGCCCGAGGTGCAGCGCGCCGCCGAACTGGCCGCCGTCACGCCGCCACCGGCGGCCACCGACCGGACCGACCTGCCACTCGCCACGCTCGACCCGCCCGGATCCCGCGACCTCGACCAGGCGATGGGGCTGCGGCGGCGGCCCGGCGGCTACCGCGTCCACTACGCCATCGCCGACGTCGCGGCCTTCGTACCTCCCGGCGGCGAAGTGGACCGGGAGGCCTGGCGCCGCTCGCAGACCATCTACTTCCCGGACACCCGGGTGCCGCTGCACCCGCCCGTCCTGAGTGAGGGCGCCGCGAGCCTGCTGCCCGGCCTGGTGCGCCCCACCGTGCTGTGGACCATCGACCTCGACGAGTCCGGGGAACCCACCGAGGTGCACGTCGAACGGGCCCTCGTACGCAGCCGGGCGCAACTGGACTACCTGACCATGGCGCAGGCGCTGGCGACCGACACCCTGCCGCCGGAGCTGCGGCTGCTGCCCGAGATCGGACGCCTGCGCATCACCCGGGCCGCCGAACGGGGCGCCATCGACTTCCGCGCACCGGACCGGGAGGTCGAACCGGACGGTGCCGGCTGGCGCCTCGTACTGCGGGCCGCCACGCCGCTGGAGGAGTACAACGCGCAGATCTCCCTGCTGACCGGGATCTGCGCGGCGCGGATCATGCTCGCCGGCGGTGTCGGCGTACTGCGGACCCTGCCGGCCGCGCCGTACCCGGAGGTGCGGCGGGTCCGTGCCGGCGCCCGGGCGCTCGGCGTCGACTGGCCCGACGCGACGCCACTGTCCGCCGTCCTGGCCGACGTCGACCCGAGCACCCCGCGCGGCGCCGCCTTCCTCGACCTGGCCACCGCCCTGCTGCGCGGGGCCGGCTACACGCCGTTCGACGCGGCGCCGCCCGAGGTGTCCGAGCATGCCGGGGTGGCCTCGCCGTACGCCCACGTGACCGCGCCGCTGCGCCGACTGGTGGACCGGTACGCCGCGGAGGTGTGTCTCGCCCTGCACGACGGGCGTCCCGTGCCCGGCTGGGTCCGCGAGGCCCTGCCCGCCCTGCCCGCCGCGATGACGGCGGGGGACCAACGGGCCGCCACCGCGGAACGTTCCGTGTTCGACCTGGCCGAGTCGGTACTGCTCGCCGGCCGGATCGACGAGGAGTTCGACGCCGCGGTGATCGAGGTCGAGCACGCCAAGGCCAACGGCCGGCCGCCGCGCGGCACCGTCGCCCTGGACGACCCGCCGGTACGCGCCCGGTGCGAGGGTGACGCGCTGCCCGTCGGCGAGCGGGTCCGGGTACGGCTCGTCGACGCCGATCCGGTCACCCGCCGGGTCCTGTTCCAGCGGGTGACCGACCCGCAGGTGACCGACGCGCAGATGCCCGACGCGCAGGCGCCCGACGGGAGGGTGTCCGACACGCGGCTGTCCGACGGGAGGGTGTCCGAGGCGGACGGACCGGACGCCGGGTGTGATCCTGCTCAGCCTCGAACCGGATGACCCCGACGACGCCGTGCGGTTGAATGGGCGGCATGTCGTTTGATGCGCACAGCCTCCCCGACGTGTCCGACCTGACCGTGGGAATCCTCGGCGGCACCGGCCCGCTGGGCCGCGGACTCGCGTACCGGTTCGCCCGCGCCGGCCAGCGGGTCGTGATCGGGTCGCGACACGCGGACCGGGGCGTCGCCGCAGCCACCGAGCTCGCCGGCCTGCCCGGCGCCGACGCCGGCACCGTCGAGGGCGGCGACAACCCGGCGGCGGCCGGCTGCGAGATCGTCATCGCCGCCCTGCCGTACGAGGGGCACGCCGAGACCCTCACCGGCCTGCGCGACCAGCTCGCCGGCCGGATCCTCGTCGACTGCGTGAACCCGCTCGGCTTCGACAAGTCCGGCCCGCACGCGATCCCGGTGTCGGAGGGCAGCGCCGCCCAGCAGGCCGCCAGCTTGCTGCCCGACACCCGGGTCACGGCCGCGTTCCACCACGTCAGCGCGGTACTGCTGACCGACCCGGATGTTTCCGAGGTGAACACCGACGTGCTCGTGCTCGGCGACGACCGGGACGCCACCGACCAGGTCCAGGCCCTCGCCGGCCGCATCGCCGGCATGCGTGGCGTCTACGCGGGCCGGCTGCGCAACGCCGGCCAGGTCGAGGCCCTGACCGCCAACCTCATCGCCATCAACAAGCGGTACAAGGCCCACTCCGGTCTCAAGGTGACCGACCTCTGACCGTACTGCCCGGCCCGCAACGGGCGGGTCCTGGATGGGGTGGTGGGGCATGCGGGACGACCTGGGGGAACCGGTCGAGTTGGCGGCGGCGCCGCGGCGGGTGGTGTCGCTGGTGCCGTCGCTGACCGAGTCGGTGGCGCTGTCGGGGCCCGGGATCCTGGTCGGTGCGACGGACTGGTGCACCGAGCCGGCCGGGCTGGACGTGCCGCGGGTCGGCGGGAGCAAGTACCCGCGGGTCGAGGACGTACTGGCGTGCGAGCCGGATCTGGTACTGGCGAACGCCGAGGAGAACCGGCCGGAGGACGTGGCGGCCCTGCGGGCCGCCGGGGTGGCGGTCTGGGTGACGTACCCGCGGACCGTGGCCGAGGCGTTGGTGAGCCTGGGGCGGATGTTCGAGGTGTTGCGGACCGGCCGGCCCGACTGGCTGGACGAGGCCACGGCGGCCTGGGCGGAGCCGTACCGCGGCGTGCCGCGCCGCGCGGTCGTGCCGGTGTGGCGGCGCCCGTGGGTGTGGCTGGGGGAGGACACCTTCGCCACCGACGTACTGCGGCACCTCGGGGTGACGAACGTGTTGCGTGGACCGGACCGGTACCCCCGGCTGGACCCGGACCGGGCGCTGGCAGAGGGGCCGGACCTCGTCGTGCTGCCCGACGAGCCGTACCGGTTCACCCGGGAGGACGGGCCGGAGGTGTTCGCGCCGGTGCCGGCCGCGCTGTGCTCCGGCCGGCACCTGACCTGGTACGGCCCCTCCCTGGTCGAGGCCCGCCGGATCCTGCGCGAGCAGTTGGCCACCGGCTGACGCGCCGGCCTCGCCCCCGCGACACGATCATCTTCTACACTTGGTAGAAAGTAGCTGTGTGCGATCCGATCGATGGCGATCCGGGGGTACCGGTGATGGCGTGTGACAGAACGGACGGTCCGACCGTCGGGGGGTCCGGTCGACGCCGGGCACCACGGCCGCGGACCCGATTCCCGTGGCCGGCCCGGGGCCGGATGTTCGCCGTCGGGGCGCCGGCGGTACTGCTGGCCTCGGCCGGGCTGGCGCTGCCC
>JBAUUM010000279.1:0-18644 GCA_049582705.1 Actinocatenispora sp. | reverse complement strand
CGTCACAGAACCGGCACTGGTAGGCCTCGGGCGCGTGATTGAACACGACCGCAGTCTGCCAACCAACAACAAATCGACCCGCTCTCCCGCCTCCGCAGCGACCGCCTACCCGCGCGAGATCACGCTGTCGGGTTCTCGTGTCCGTACAGCATCGGAAGGTCGATCAGGCGCACGTCGTCGGAGGCGTCGCTGGCCGCGCGCGCGTTGTCGCTGAAGCCCGCGCCGCTGAAACACAGCAGGCGGGTGTTGGTCGTGTCGTACCGGCCGGCAGCTCCGATCACGTCGCGGATGTGCCGCAGGCGTTCGATGTGACCGGCGCCCATCGTGTCGTTCCACTTGGCTTCGCCGATTGCCAGCAGCGGTGCCTTGGTTCCGTTCGCGATGCCGACGACCGCCACGTCGACCTCGTGGCCGGCCCGCGCGCGGTGATCGTGCACCGCGCCGTGCCCCACCCGTGCGGCCAGGCCGCCGAGCAGGTCGGGGTCGGCATGGAACAGGGTCCAGTCGCGGCAGATCTGTTCGAAGCGCGGCCCGAGGACGTTACCGGTGAACCGGTGACGGCTGGCGTGCCAGATCCGCGCCGCGCTGCCGGGGCGCTCCAGCTGGTCCCACACGGGACGCATGATGACGTGGTAGAAGCGGATCAGCGGTTCGGCGATCCGGTACGTGGGACGGTTGTCCCGGAAGATGTCCGCGTCACGCCGCAACAGGCCGGCACTCTCGAGCACGTTGATCGGGTGCGCGATGTCGGGAGCGCGGCGTCCCAGGTAGCTCGCGATCCCACCCCGGGTCGCGTTGCCTTCGGCGACGGCCGCGAGCACCGACAGGTAGAGCGTCGTGTCGCGCAGGTCGGGTTCCTCGGCCAGCAGGTACCGCGGTTCCCGGAACAAGGGGGTCTCGGGATTGAGCACGGTGCGTACGACCCAGTCGTCGAAGTCGTCGGCGTCGGCCGGGGTGTCACCGCGGGCGAACTCCCGCCGGTACGCCGGTGTGCCTCCGACGATGGCGTTGACCTGCAGCGCCAGCCGGGGGTCGCGAATGTTCCAGAACTCGGCCGCGAGCCGGTAGTCGAGCGGGTTGACCACCAGTTCCAGCCCTGCCCGCCCCCGCAGCGGCGCGTTGCCCGACAGCATCTTGCCCATGAACGACAGCGCCGAGCCGCACAGCAGCAACCGGGTCCTCGACCCGGTCCGCTGTTCACGCATCGGTCGCAACGTCTCCTGGATGATGGACGGCAGTTCCGGGTTCGCCTTGGCCAGGTAGGGGAACTCGTCGATCACGACCGGTGTCGGCCTGGTCGTGCCGAGGGCGAGGAGCGCGTCGAGGGCTTCGGACCAGTCTTCGAAGTGGTATGGGGTCGCCGGGCCGACGTGTTGCGTCAGCCGTGCGCTGATCCTGCGGAGCGACTCGGTGTCGGTGGCTTCGGTGGCCCCGAAGTAGAACCCTCCCGCTGCCCTGCATGCGGCGTCCAGCAGGAACGTCTTGCCCTGCCGCCGGCGCCCGGAGACGACCCCGAGGGTGGCGCCAGGCTGCGGGTCATTGATGAACCGACTCAGCGCCAACCACTCGTGGTCACGATCGAACATTTCGGGTGGTTTGTCCACCTGAATCGCTCCGCAATTAGTAGAACTACAGTTCTATAAACTGTACCCCTACTTATTCGCCTGAACGCTGGTCCCCGCGGACTGTTCACCGGCTCACCGCCCCGTTCTGCTCGACGGTGCCGCCGGTAAACGGCGTCGTACGGTCCGGTCGGATCGGCTATCGTCGAGCCTCATGTTTCCGGTGAAGGGCACGACGGCCCACCTGGCGTGGTACCGGACCGGCGAGGAGCCCGCCGAGGTGGCTTTCCTGCACGGCTTCACCGACTCGGCACAGTGTTGGGGCCCGGTGATCGGGGCGCTGCCCGAGTACCGGTCACTGGCCATCGATGCCCGCGGGCACGGCGCGTCCGGGCTTCCGGAGGAACCGTTCAACCCGACCGCACATCGCGACGACGTGGCACTCGTGCTGTCCGACCAGCCGCGTGACGGTGGCACGATCGTCGTCGGGCACTCCATGGGTGCCGTCTCCGCCGCGGTGCTGGCGGCGACAAGGCCGCATCTGGTGCGCGCGCTCGTACTGGAGGACCCACCGACCGGCGAGCGGTCCCGCTCCGCCGGTGGACAGGACGCCCCACGGTCCATGCCGGCCTGGCTCGCGGACCTTCGTGCGCTCGACCTCGAGGGCCGGATCGGCCACTGTCGGCGCGAGCACCCGCAGTGGCCGGACACCGAGCTGGAGCCGTGGGCGGTGTCGAAGGCGCAGCTCGACCCACACCTGTTCGAGCTGGCCACGGACGGCCCGGTGGTACTGGTCGCCGTGCTGGCCGCGATCGCGTGCCCGGTGCTGCTGATCCACGGCGACACCGAGCGGGGCTCGCTGATCTCGACCAGGTACGCCGAGATGTGTGCGGGGGTGACGGGCGGCGAGTTCCGTGCGGCCCATGTCGAGGACGCCGGCCATTCGGTACACCGTGACAACCCGTCCCGGTACCTGGCCGAACTCACCGCGTTCCTGGCTCAGCACCGCTGACGGCGCCGCCCGGTGCGCATCGGCTGACACGAGCACTGTCCGGTCGCGGCCCGCTCGTCCGTCTCCCCGCAGGAACATGACAGCGGGGCCTACTTTCCTCTGAGGAAAGATGGGGGGTAGTCTTTCCTCAGAGGAAAGTAGAAGACGATCAAGGGAGCACCGATGCATCCTCAGGACGCGCAGAAGTCGCTCGACATCATCCGCCGCCTCCAGGACCGCAGCATCGACGAGTACGTCGACCACGGCTTCGCCCGCCCCTACGTACTGACGTCCGCGCTGGCGGTGTTCATCGCGTTCAGCGCGGCCGACCTGCCCGACCCCTGGGACGGCGCCGTCAGCACGTTCGCCATCGTCCTGGCCCTGACCGTGGGTGCCGTCAGCTACCGCCAGGCCCGCGTCCGCAGGAGGCGCACCGCCCTGGAACAGCTGTACCACGCCGCCTGGGTGATCCTCTTCCTGGTGATCTGCGTGGTGTTCCAGCTCGCCGCGGCGCTCGCCGCCGTGAAACTCGGCATCCCCGCGCACCACACCATCGGCGCCGCGGCAACGGCCCTCACCCTCGTGGCGATCGCCCGCCCGTGTGCGGCGGTCCTCAAGGCACTCGCCCGGAACGCCGTCGCGGTGAAAGACCGCTGATGGATCCCGACTTCGACGAGTTCCTGCACGTCCCGGCGCGGCTGTCGATCCTCGCGCTGCTCGCCCCGGCCGACCGGGTGGACTTCGGCTTCCTGCGCGACGCGATCGGCACCAGTGACTCCGCGCTGTCCAAGCACCTCTCCGCACTGGCCGGTGCCGGGTACGTCTTCACCCACAAGACCCAGGACCGGGGAGTACGGCGCACGTACGTGACCCTCACCCCGCACGGCCGGCGGGCGTTCCAGCGCCACGCGGCCGCCCTCGAACGAATCGTCGCCTCCGCACACGCGCCCGGGTCCACGGCACCGTCCGGCGGCCAGGATCAGTGACGGACCCTCCGGTACCCGCCGGGCGTTGCGCCGCCCTGCCGGCGCTGGCGGGCAGCCCTCGACATCAGATGCCCGCCAGCCCGGCGTGGGATCGGTTCGGTCAGCCCCATCCAGAGTCGCCCTTCGACATTGATGCCACCTCCTTCCGTTGCCAGTAGGGAAAACCGCTGTCTGCGGCGCGTTCGACTGTAGGGCGGCGATCTGCTCGTACGAGGGTCCATGACGCGTCGGGAGGTTCACAGGCAGCGCCCGTGGGTCTCCCCGTTTCGGCCGCGGTGTGCGGGCCGAAAGTGTTCGGGGCACCCGACACCGCGTACTGGCCTGCGGGAATGCGCCACGCCGCTGCCGTGGGCGGGAAGCGGACGTGACGCGCGTCGGGGTGCTGGCACAGCAGAGCGGTACCGCCGCCGGCCTCACAGTGCGGATGGAGACTGGACGTCGCCAAAACGACGATCGGTACTCTGGCCGGGCGGTCGACAGCGGCCGTGATGCGCGCTGGACGGGAGCCTGTCATGACCACCGCACTGATCATCGGCGACGTGCAGCGAGGAATCACGGGCAGCTACCCGTTCGCCGCGCGGGTCGTGCCGCCGCTCACCGAGCTGCTCCCCCGCGCCCGCGCGACCGGCGCACTCGTCGTGTTCGTCCACTTCGCCTTCCGGGGCAACGGAACCGACCTGCCGCCGGGCAACGCGTTGATGCGGAGTTTCTACGACGCAGGGGACGCGTTCCATGAGGGTTCGGCCGGCACCGAGATCGATCTGCCGGTCGCCGTGGAGGACGTCGTCGTACTGAAACGCCGGGCCAGCGCGTTCGCCGGCACGGACCTCGATCTTGTGCTCCGCTGCCGTGGCGTCGACACTCTGGCGATCGCGGGCGTCGCGACCAGCGCGATGGTGGCCGCGACGTGCTACGACGGGGCCGACCGCGGCTACCAGGTGACGGTGTTGCGTGACGGTTGCGGCGACGGTGACCCGGCGATGCACGACTTCTTCATGGACGCCGTGTTCCCCAGCCGCGGATTCGAGGTCGTGACCTGCGCCGACTGGCGCGGAGAGAAGCCGTAACCGTCAGGTTGTCGACTGTCCGGACGCTGCCGGCTCCTCGGCCCGCTGGGTGCTGTTCCGCGACTGTGCCTGAGCGAAGGCATCCTCGAAGCGGGACGGGGTGGGCCACGACCACGACACCGCGGCCATCACCGCGACCCCGACCAGCGACCACAGACCCACGGTCCGGTTCACGCCCAGCAGCCCGGCGACGGCTCCTCCGCCCAGGATCGCCGTGCCCTGCACGAGCTGGAACCCGGCCTGCATCACGCCGAAGGCACGAGCCCGGTACCCGTCCGGTAGCGCCCGCACGAACAGGGCGTTGGCCGGGAACAGCATCGACATCGCGAAGCCGGTCAGCGCGGCCAGGAACAGTACGACCGGCAGCGACGGTGCGGCCAGCGCACCGACCAGCGGCAGTGGCACGAGCATCGCGAGTGGACGGAGCAGGCGGCGCCGGACGCTCGGCGCGAGCAGCCTTCCGATGACCACACCGCCCACCGCCATGCCGACCGGTTCGGCCGCCATGAGCATGCCCTGGGCGGCGGCGCCGCCGCCCAGGTCGTGCGCCCATCCGGCGGACAGTCCCTCCGGCAGGACCGAGAACGCCATGCCGGACAGGACCACGAGCGCGATCGAGCGCAACACGCGGTTCCCGAACACCACGGTGAAACCCTCGACCGCCTCGCGCAGCAGCCCACGCCGCCCGGCCGCCGGCGGTACCGCGGGCCGTGCCACGACACCCAACCCGATCAGCAGCGCGGACACCCCGAACGTGGCGGCGTCCGCCGCCAGCGCCCCCCGCGCGTTCACCGCCGCGATCGCGCCACCGAACACGAAGCCACCGAACTGCGCGATCTGCACGGTGATGCCGTTGACCGCGAGGCCGAGCACGTACCGTTCGCCGGACAGGATCGTGGGCAGCAGCGCCGAGCGGCTGGACTCGAACGGCGGGGACAGCATGGCGGTCAGGAACATCAGCGCGGGCAGCAGGACGACCGGAAGACCCGGCAGGGCGGCAACCGCCACCAGCCCGATTCGGGCGATGTCGCAGGCCAGCATGACGCGCCGCTGCGGATGACGTTCGGCGAGCGCGACGAGGAACGGCGCGCCGGTCAGCCACGGCAGGTACGTGATGGCGAGGCTCGCCGCCGAGGCCAGCACGGAGCCGGTGGCCTGGTACATCAGCGCGGCGAGGGCGACCTTGCCGAGGTAGTCGCCGATCGAGGAGAGCGCGCCGGCGGCGTACACCGCTCGGTACTCCCGGACGGCGAACAACTCGCGGTACGTGGCGGGTCGGTCGTCGATGCCCGGGGTCGGCGCGGGCACACCTGCCGGTCGTGCGTCGGCGGATCGAGTCGGCTGTTCGGGCACGCGTGCTGTCCCATCTCCGCGGATCAGGCCGCACTCTGTACGCGAGGGACGAGTGTCGTGGTCGTGGGGAGGCCGATCTGGTTGATGTTCCTGACCGCCAGCAGAGCGAGACACAGGTCGTAGCGCGCGGAGGGCGAGTCGAGCAACGAACGTTGGATGAGCTGCTCGACGCGGATGATCCGCTTCCGTACACCGGATGCCGAGATCCCCAGTGCCGCTGCCGTGCACCTGATGTTGGCCCGGTGACCGAGCCAGCTGCTCAGGGTGTCGAGCAGCCTCGGATCGCTTCCGCTCAACTGCGCGCGCTGCTCCGCCGCCCAGGCGAGGACCTCCGGACGGGACAACATCTCGTCGAGCGTCGTCAGGGGCGCGTTCGATCGCCCCATGAGTTGTACGGCCAGATTCAGCCGGGCCTGGGTCGCCACGTCCCCGAGATCGACCTTCAGCAGCGACTCGACGAGCTGCAACCGCGCGGCCAGCGTGTTGCGATGCACCTTCAGGTGCCGTGTCGCCATGCCGTGGAACGTGAGCCATGACGCGAGGGTGAACATCAGCTCTTCGGAGTCGGGGTCCTGTAGGCGCGCCGGTTCGTGCGCGAGAAGCGGTGCGAGAGTTCGTTCCGCCCAACCGGCGCCGACGTCGGCGAGGATCGTCGCGAGCTCACCACGTGCGAGGAACGCGGCATAGCGGTCGGGACGATGCCGGGCCACGGACAGTGCGTGGAACGCGTGCCGGTACGCCGAACCGAACTCGTCCAGCGTCGCCTCCTGGCTGCTCCCCACGCGGTACGAGGGGTCCTCGGCCGCTCGGGAACGCAGCGCGTCGAGCAGGTCATCGGCGTCGGGGCGTGCGACGACGACGATGTGTCGGGTGTAGACGGGGCAACGCACGATCCACGCCGTCCCGGCGGCGGACTCGACGCACCAGCGAAGGGCGTCATTGACCCGGTGCCCGACGTGCTCCACGAGATGGATGCGGATCACCTCGGGCAGGACGGGGCCGAGCGCGGCAGCGGCGCGTCGGGCACCTGCGATTCCACCCGCCAGCAGCAGGTGCAGCACCGCCTCGCGATTGCGCGCTTCGGCCTGGTTCAGGCGCGCCTGTTGCTGCCGCACCTGGCGTGCGCGCCAGGCGAGACCGAGCGGTGTCGTCGCGTCGGTCAGCAACACCCGCTCCGCGGGCGTGAAGGGCTGGGCGTGACCGTTCCGCCGTACGACGAGGACCGGGTGCGGTGCTGTCCCGGCGATGGGCAGCAGACACGTCGCACGTCCGTCGAGCATGTGTGAGACCGCACCGACGCGACCGGACGCGACGGCTTCGACGTCCGCGGCGAGCGTTGCCGGTACGGCTCGGAGGGTGCCGGTCGTGGCTCCGGCCGGGTCGACGAGCGCGGCGGCGCTGTCCAGACGCCGGGAGAGGCGCTCCGTGATCCGCTGGACGCCGTCCGGCGCGTCGACCTCGCGCAGCATCGCTCGAAGGTCGCCGGCCGGATCCAGGACGCGGGTGGGCACCGACTCCCCGCGCCACGGCCCGGGAAGGACACTGGACTGGGTATCGACAACGTGCATGGATCGGCCTCCCCGAAGACTGATGTAGATACGCACGGTATCTTATATGAGAGATTCAAGCGTGCTAGACGTGGCTAGTAAGGATCGTCCTCGTATCTAAGATCTGACGGACCGACCGAGGCCGGACGAGCTGACGTAACGCACTTAGCGGTGTTAGCACAGTACCCGGGCGCTCATAACGGGCGCAACGCACTTCAACGCGTGAGTGCGTTACCACCGCTCACCGACTCCGTCGCCGGAACGACAGATGACCTGGCAGGCGACGTCGATTCGACTGTCCCGTGTGGAATCACGTTAGGCTCCGCGCGAGTGGCGTGGTATGCGTCCAGACGTACGGCCGGGTGGGCCCAGACCTACTCCGCTGCCGACCCGCCGGGGGGCGCGATCGGCGTGCGGATGCCGGGACAGACAGTCGACACGGACGGAGGGGGGATGCTCAGGCGCCGACGGTGAGGGCGTGCCGGCAGACGGCGTCGCAGGCGGATCACCGGCTCGGCACCGTCGAGAGGCGCGACCTGCGGTGCTCGCTCAGGCAGGCGTGCCGGACGGCGCGTAGTGATCGAGGTAGGCACGCAGCCGCGGTTCGAGGTCGGCCAACTTGTTCTTGTGGATCGCGCGCCACAGGGTGTTCTCGACCCAGACGCGGTAGGCGAACTGCTCGAAGGTCGGTGCGCACCAACAGATGTCGTCCGTCTGCGCCTCCGGGTCGTCGAGGTCGTTCTCCTCGCCCTCGCGCTGGGCCTGGTACTCGCGCTCGTACTCCAGGCCGGAGTGCACCACGAAGGTCTCGCCCGACGGGCGCAGGTACAGGTACCAGATGACGCAGTCCTGCTGGTCGCGCAGGAACCGTACGAGGAAGGCGCCCGGCTCGATCGGGCTGGGCAGCGGGTCGGAGATGTCCGTCCAGCACGCGGTCACGGAGATCGCGTCCAGCGCGAAGTGCAGATCCGAGTGGGTGTAGAAGGTGATGAAGTCGTCCGGCAGTGCCAGCCCCCTGGTCGCCAGCTCGGCCGTCACGCCGGTGAGGCGTGCGACCTCGTCGGGCAGCGGGTCGCCGGCACCGCCGAGCCACCCGAAGTCGCCGGTGAACTGGGCGGGGTCGAGCGGCGGGAGGGTGTAGTGCGGGTACAGCGCGTAGGTGTATTCGCAGGCCCGGTATTCGCCGAGGTCCGTGGCGCACCAGACGCCGGGCAGGCCGGACACCGTCATCCGCCTCTCTGGTCGCTCCCCGGCCACGACGTCTCCCACTGATCCGCGCTCGCTGACGGGCGTCAGCATCGCACGGGCCACCGACACTCTCATGGAGGGGACGGGCGACTCACGTCCCGTGCGGTGCGGTCCTGCCGGCGGTGTCCAACATGGCGCCGCCCAGCTCGGCGTGCGCCTGCACCGCCGGGTTGGTCGCCCCGTAGTTGTCGCGGTCGGCCAGCCGGTCGGCCAGGTACGCGAAGACAATGGCCGGCCTGTCCTCGGTGTCGAAGACGATGCCCACCTCGTGGCGTCGGTCCTGGTCGGCACCGTGCTTGACCGCGATCCGGCCGCGCTCGGTGGAGGACATGACGCGGCGTACCCCGTCGCAGTACCCGACCGTCGACCAGCGCATCACCCGCAGCATGACGTCCGCCGAGTCCGCCGACACCAGGGTGTGGTCGGCCACCCCGGTCAGCAGCCGGTGCATCTCGCGCGGGGTGGTACTGCCCAGCGACAGCCGGTGCGGATCGGCCGCGTCCGGCACCACCCGGGTACGGGCGAAGCCCTTGCCGGCCAGGATGTCGTTGATCTCGGTGCCGGGCACCACCCGGCCCAGCATCTGCACGGCGGAGTTGTCCGAGACCTGGAGCATGGTCACCATCAGGTTGGCCAGGGTGAGCCGGTCGCCGAAGGCGGCCTGCAGCCGGTAGGTGCCGCTGCCACCGGCGATGAACTCCGGCCTGAGGTCCAGGGTCTGGTCCAGGGCCAGTTCACCCCGGTCGACCTTGTCGAGGACCGCCACCGCGACGGCCAGCTTCTGGATGCTGGCGCCGGCGATGACGGCGTCCGCGTCCTGCTCGACGACCGTGGCGGACGCCCTGTCGTGCACCGTCGTGACGAGGGAGTGCCACCGTCCGCCGGCCTTCGCGGTCACGTGCCGGTACACGCCCGACAGGTCACTGCGCGTCGGCGGGGACGCCTCGGACCGGCACCCCACCGTCGCACCGGTACCGATACCGGCCGCGGTCACCGCTGCGGCGCCGCCCAGTCCCAGCACCGATCGCCGGCTACGGTTCAACGACACGGGCTCCCCTTCGTACGGTGCCCGCCGTCGGCGACGGGGTCACGGTGTGTAGGCACTGTGACCAGGCTAGGAAGCATCGGGGCGACCCGGTAGAGACGCCGCTCACAGACAGCGACGATCGGTCCGACTCTGCGTTGCTTCAGCCCGGATCGCGGCGTTTCCGGGCCGAGCACGGCGACGGCCCGGATGTTCCGGTCCTGGAGCGGCGGGCCGGTCCGAGCCTGGTCACAGGGTGTCCGGATGGTCGCCGGCCGGCGAGCGTGCGATCAGCGTCCGTTTCCCCGCAACAGGTGGCTGATGCCCTGGGAGACGCCCGCGCCGACCAGGCCCGGGCAGAGCCAGTACACCAGCAGAGGGGTGTACGCGCCGTCATGGCCCCACCAGCCGAGGTACCAGGTGACCTGGTCGTAGACGGCGCCGACGATCAGCGGCAGCGCCGGTACCAGGAACCGGGCGAGCCTCGGATAACCGCGACGCAGCCACAGCAGGACGGATCCGACGAGGATCACCAGGCCCGCGACCAGCGTCAGGACGGCTCGCGGCGTACTGAAATCACTCCCCGCGCCCCTGCCCGGGTCGGTGACCAGGGGGATCAGCGCGACCAGCAGCAGGCCCAGCGCGAGCGCCGGCACGCTGATCCAGGTCGGCACGCCCCAGTGACGCTCGCGACGGACGGATCGTCCGGGACTGGCGGCCGACGGTCGAAGCGGGACTCCGGGATCGGTGGACGGGTCGGCAACCGGCGGCGGGGCGCCAGGGCCGGACATCGGTGCGGGCTCTGCCGGACCGACCACGGTCGGCGGCCCCGGCGCCCCTGAGACCGGCGCCACTGAGGCCGGCGCCACTGAGGCCGGCGCCACTGAGGCCGGCGCCACTGAGGCCGGCGCCACTGAGGCCGGCGTCCCCGAGGCCGTGGTCCCCGAGGTCGGCGCCACCACCGGCTCGAAGGATGCGGTGGCGGACAGCGCACCGAGGGCCACCACCAGCTCGGGCTGCTCCAGCACGGTCGGCGCGACGCCCATCGCCTGGTGTACCAGCGTCGCGATCATCGGTACCCGCGACGATCCGCCCACCAGGAACACGCCGGCGACCTCGTCGGGTCGGATCCGCGCCCGGCGCACCGTTGCCCGGGTCAACTCGGCGGTACGCCGCAGCGCCGGTGCCGCGGCCCGTTCGAACTCCTCGCGCGTCACGTGGATGTCCCGCTCGGCCAGCGGTACGAACAGGCCGGCCCGGACCGTGCGGGACAGCGCCTCCTTCGCGCCCCGGGCGTCGTCCCACAGCATGCGGAACGCCCGACGGTCCGCCACGCCGACCGGCTCGGTGAGTCGCCGCCATTCCTCCGGCGCGGTCGCCGCCACCGCGGCACCGACCCGCCCCACGACCACCTCGTCGAGGTCGACGCCGCCGAAGTCGTCCAGTCCGCCGTGGGACAGCTCGTCGAACCCGTGCGGTTCGCGTCGCAGTACGCAGGTGTCGAAGGTGCCGCCGCCCAGGTCGTAAACCACGACGCACCGGCCGGGCGGCACCTGGTGTCCCAGTACGGAGGCGAAGTACGTGGCCGCCGCGACGGGCTCGGACACCATCGTCGGCGCCGGCAGGTCCGCCCGGGTCGCGGCGTCGGCCAGGACGCGGCGACGCGCCCGACCCCACTCCCCCGGGCAGGTCATGGTCAGCTCTGCGGCCGGCTGCCCCGCCACCCGGAACGCCTCCTGCGCCACCCGCCGCAGCGCCGCCGCGACCACATCCGCCAGCGGGTAGCCGCGCTCGCCCAGCGCGATCTCCGACTCGTCGATCCGCCGCTTGGGGTTCGGCTCGTACCTGCCCGGGTCCACGCGCGCCGAACGCTGCGCGTCCCGGCCGACCGACAGCGTGCCGTCCGGCTCGACGTACACCGCCGAGGGCAGCAGCGGCGTGCCGTCGAACAGCAGCTGCTCCGTTCTGCCGTCCGGGAACATCAGTACGGCCACCGTGTTCGACGTCCCGTAGTCGATCGAGAGGCGCAGACCCGGCATGGTTGTGCACGGTACTGATCGCCCGCCACCTGTCGGCCGCCGAAGTACGAAGACGGCGCCTCGTCGCTGTTGCCCAGCCCACTACGAAAAGTGTGGACACGTGCACAACCGGTCGCGAATACTCGAACCCGTCAGCACGCGACCAATGCGAATTCTCTGCCTTGTCGTCGGAGACCGGCCGGTACCGCCCGGCCTGTTTCCCGAGGATGCGGACGGTTCGGGGCGCGTGGACTCCTACGGGGAGGTACACATGATCGTCATCCACCGCACCGGACGTGGCAGACGAACGCTGGTCGGCCTCGTGGCTGCGTTCGCGGTGGCGCTGGGCCTCAGCGTCTTCGCCGGGTCGGCGTCGGCGGCAGCGAGCGCCGCACCGTCGTCGGTCCACCCGAACACCCTGTGCACCACGCACTTCATCGTCGACGGGGTGCGGATCCACTCGAAGGCCAGCCTCAGCTCGACCACCGTCGGCCTGGGCTACTCGGGCCAGAAGTTCGTCGCCGACGACCTCGTCAGCGGCTCCGGCGGCGTTCCGTTCCTGCTGGGCACCGACACGGCGACGGGTGTGCACGGCTACGTCGAGGCCGACAAGGGGTTCTTCAACATCAACGAGTGCCCGTAGCCACGGGCAGGGCCCGGTTGCGTGGTCCCCGGTAGCGGGACGGCGTGACACGGCCCGGGTACGACGGCCGGGCAGTTGCCCGGCCGTCGCGCTGTCCGCGGTCATCAGTCCGCACGGTGCCCTGCCCCAGCGGGCGCACCGGCCAAGCCGCGGTCACTGCCCGGCGCCGACCGGCACCACGGGCGTCGAGCCGTCCGGTTCCGGGCTGTCGACACCGACGGCCTCGCGCAGCCAGGACTCGCTGAACGCGACGTGGTTGAGCGCGGCGGCGTGCGCCAGCGGCGGGTCGTGCGAGGCGAGGGCCTGGTAGATCGCCTCGTGCCCGGCGTGGGTCTGCTCGGTCGCGCCCTCGCGGGCGATGCCGTGCCAGATCCGGGCGCGGACCGTACTGCCGCTCAACCCGCGCAGTACCGAGACCAGCACCGTGTTGCCGGTGGCCTGGATGATCGCGTCGTGGAACTGGGCGTCGACGGTGACGAGTTCCTCGCTGGTGCCCGCCTTGCGCATCTGGCTCATCAGCTCACCCAGTTCGGCGAGCTGCTCGTCGGTGATGCGGGAGGCGGCCAGCGCCGTGGCCGGGGGCTCCAGCATCCTGCGTACCTGCATCAGCTCCAGCACGGTCCGGTCGTGCAGCAGGTCGACGACGAAGCCCATCACGCCGAGCAGCTGGCGCGGTTCCAGGCTGCTGACGTAGGTGCCGTCGCCCTGCCGTACGTCCAGGACGCCGAGCACGGTCAGGGCCCGGACGGCCTCGCGCAGCGTGTTGCGGGAGATGCCGAGCTGGCCGGCGAGTTCGGCCTCGCGCGGCACCCGGTCGCCGGGTCGCAGGTGCCCGGACAGGATCAGATCCTTGATCTTCAGGATCGCCTCGTCGGTGACGCTCACGGATTCCTCACTGCCTCAGGAACAGTTCCACCACGGGTACCGCGACGTCGGGTCGCTGCACCGGCAGTTCCAGGGTGAGTGTGCCCTCGGCCAGCCCGCCCATGGTGGTCTTGTCCGCCGCCACGGCGGGGTCGACCACCCGCATGCCGATCTCGGATCCGTCGTGCAGCAGCTGAGCGTAGTCGACCCGGTCGGCGAGCCCGGCCAGGTGTACGTGCTGGAACGGCCAGGCGAACAGGTGCAGGTACAGCCGGTCGCCGCGTTGGGTGTACCGGCAGTCCGGCGGCGGGGTCAGCGGGCTGTCCGTGCAGCCGTACACCGACCGGCCGTGCAGCCGCATCCACTCGCCGACGCCGCGCAGCCGCTCCACCGCGCGCGGTTCGAACTCGCCGCGTCCGTTCGGCCCGACGTTGAGCAGCAGGTTGCCGCCCTTGGCGACGCTGTCCACGAGCATGCGGACCAGCAGGTCGGTGGACTTCCAGTCCTGGTTGTCCCGGTCGTAGCCCCAGCTGCCGTTGAATGTCTGGCACGCCTCCCAGTCGACCCGCTCGCCGTCGACCTGCAGCGGCGCGTCGGGCTGGTACTGCTCGGGCGTGACGAAGTCGCCGGGGATCTCCAGCCGGTCGTTGACGACGATGCCGGGCTGCAGTTCGCGTACCAGGCTCAGCAGTTCCTCGGAGCGCCAGTCGGCCGCGCCCTTGCCGCCCCAGAACCGGTCGGAGCCGGTGTACGAGAAGTCGAAGAACAGGTAGTCGATCCGGCCGTACCGGGTGAGCAGCTCGCGGACCTGGCCGTGCAGGTAGTCGGCGTACTTCGAGACGTCGCGTCCCGCGGCGGCGGCCTTGAAGTCCTCGTCGTCGCGCTGCGGGTGCACGCCGTCGACGGGGAAGTCGGGGTGGTGCCAGTCGATCAGCGAGTGGTAGAGGCCGATCTTCAGCCCCTCCGCGCGGAACGCCTCGATCATCGGGCCGATCAGGTCCCGCCCGTACGGGGTGTTCGCGACCGTGTAGTCGGTGAGGTCGCTGTCCCACAGGCAGAAGCCCTCGTGGTGCTTGGTGGTGATCGCGAAGTACTTCATGCCGGCGTTGCGGGCCTCGCGGGCCCACGCGGCGGGGTCGTACAGGTCGGGGTCGAAGTGCCGGAAGTACCGGTCGTAGTGCTCGTCGGTGAGCCGCTCCCGGTTCTTCACCCACTCGTGGCGTGCGGGCATCGCGTACAGCCCCCAGTGGATGAACATCCCGAACCGCGCCTCGCGGAACCAGTCCAGATCCGCGCCTCGGTTGTCGGACACGGCCACCTCCCTGTCGTCGTCGAGCGTGTCGGGCGTCGGCCCGGTCCCGGGTACGTCCGCATGCGTTGCGGTGTCTGCGTTCGGGCCGCCGGGGTTGCGGCGGGTCGGCGTTGTGGGGACGTCAGCGTGGGTGCGTCAGCGGCCACCCAGCCCGCTCATCGCGATGCCCTTCACCAGATAGCGCTGCAACGCCAGGACGAGTACGACGCTGGGCAGCACCGAGAGCGTGGAGGCCGCCATCTGGTAGTTGTACTGGCTGCCGTGCTGGCCGAGGAACATGTTGAGCCCCAACGGAATCGTGGCCATGTTCTGCGAGTTCACGATGATCAGCGGCCACAGGAAGCTGTTCCAGTACGTGATGAACGTGAACACCGCCAGCACGCCGAACGCGGGTGCCGCCAGCGGCGCCATCACCTGCAGCAGGATCCGCAGCCGGGACGCGCCGTCGACCCGCGCGGCGTCCTCGTACTCCTGCGGCACGCTGAGGAAGAACTGGCGCAGCAGGAACGTGCCGAACGCGGTGAACGCCCACGGCAGGATGAGCGCCTGGTACGAGTTCACCCAGCCCAGGTTGCGCATCAGGATGAACATCGGCACCACGATCACCTCCTGCGGGATCATCAGCGTCCCCAGGTACACGAGGAAGAACGTGTCCCGGCCGCGGAAGTGCAGCCGGGCGAACGCGTACGCGGCGAGCCCGGAGGTGACCAGCACGATGACCGTGCCCAGGCCCGCGACCACGAGGCCGTTGAGCATGAACCGGCCGAACGGCACGTAGGTCCAGGCCCGGCCGAAGTTGCCCCACTGCGGGCCCTCGGAGCCGATCGGTGCCGGCGGGGTGGTGAACACGTCGCCCTCGGCCTTGAGCGCGGTCACCGCCATCCACAGGAACGGGAAGAGCACCACGAGCGCGGCGAGTACCAGCAGGACGTGCGAGACCAGGGTGCCGACCGACAGCGGGGGCCGGCGTGCCGGTGCGGGCGGGTCGTCGGTGGCCGGGAGCGGCAGGCCGGTGAGCGGGCGGCTAGTCATAGTGCACCCACCGTTTCTGCGCACGGAACTGGACGGCCGTCATGACCATGATGACCAGGAACAGCACCCAGGCGATCGACGAGGCGTAGCCGAACTCGAAGCCCTGGAACCCGCGCTGGTACAGGTAGACCACCAGCGTGGTGGTGCTGTTGCCGGGGCCGCCGCCGGTCAGGATGTACGGCTGGGTGAACACCTGGAACGAGGTGATCAACGTCATCACCGTGGCGAAGAACAGCGACGGTGACAGCAATGGCAGGGTGATCCTGCTGAACCGCTGCCAGGGGCCGGCCCCGTCGATGCGGGCCGCCTCGAACAGGGTGGCCGGGATCGACTCGATGCCGGCGATGAAGACGAGCATGTTGTAGCCGAAGCCGGCCCAGACCGACATGAGGACCACGGCGGGCATCGCCCAGTGTTCGTCGCCGAGCCAGTTCGGTCCCTCGATGCCGAACACGGCGCGCAGGAACCAGTCGAACACGCCGTCGTGCGGGTTGTACAGCAGCCGCCACACCAGCGCGTTGGCGACCATCGGGGTGACCACGGGCAGGAAGAAGATCACCCGGAACGCGGCCCGGCCACGGATCTTCGAGGTGAGCCAGACCGCCAGGCCCAGCGACACGACGAGGTTGCCGATCAGGTAGGCGACCACGAAGTACACGGTGTTGAGCAGGACGCCGAGGAACACCGGGTCGGTGCTGAACAGCCGGACGAAGTTGTGCAGGCCGGTGAAGCTCGGTTCGCCGAGGATCGGCCACTCGTAGAAGCTGAGGATCAGTGAGGCGGCGATCGGCAGCAGGGTGAACAGTACGAAGCCGGTGAGGTTCGGGGTGAGGAAGCCGAGCGCCGCCCGGCCCTCCCCCTTCCTCCGTCGTGTCGTCGCCCCTCGCCGCGGTGTCGCCCCGCGCCGCGGGGTCCTGGTGGGCGTCGTGGTCATCGCGCGCCGCCGCGCCCTAGTGGGCGGCCTGCGACTGCACGGACCGCAGGGCCTGGCCGGGTGACTTGGCGCCGTTGAGCGCCGGTACGCCGTACTGGGTCATCAGTTGGCCGACCTCGTCCCAGGAGCCGGTGGTGCGGAACGGCTGCGCGTTCTTCAGCGCGGCGTCCAGGGCCGGCTTGCTGCCCGGCACGGCGTTGGAGTACCAGTACTTCTGCTGGTCGACGCGGGCGGGGAAGGCGCGGCCCTGCTCGGCGAGGTACTTCTCGGCGCCCGGTCCGGTCATCACCTTGATGGCCTTGGCGGCGCTGTCCTTGGCGGGGCAGCTCTTGGACATGCCGAAGCCGGAGCCGGCGACCAGAGTGGTGGAGGTGCCGTCGACGCTGGGGATCGGGGCCAGGCCGAACGTGAACTTCACCGAGTTCTTGGTGTTGATCAGGTCCCAGGGGCCGTCCATCGCCATCGCGGCGTTGCCGGCCTGGAACTGCGAGGTCGGCCAGGTGAGGTCCTTGGTCGCGGGCACCTGGGGCGCGTAGTGGTACTTGTGTACCAGGTCGGAGTACCAGCCGAACGACTTCACCACGCCCGGGTCGGTGAGCTGGAGCTGTCCGCTGTCGGAGACGTACTGGTGGCCCTCGTTGACGGCGAACGGCAGCCACGAGTCCGGGTACGGGAACGCGGCCAGTCCCTTGGGGCCGAGCTTCTTCATCGCGGCGGTGAAGTCGTCCATGGTCCAGTCCGGCGTCGGCTGCTTCGCGCCGGCCGCCGCGAACATGTCCTTGTTGTAGTAGAGCAGGTACGGGCCGTAGTCGTACGGGAGGGCGCGTTGCGCGCCGCCGGTCTTGAGGCCGGACATGATCGTGTCGTCGAAGCCCTGGCCGTCGGAACCCTTCAGGTACGGGCCGAGCGGCTCGAACAGCTCACCGAAGCCGGCCGCGTGCTGGGACTGCAGGGAGATCAGGCAGGGCAGGCTGTCGCTGGCCGCCTCCGCCTTCAGCTTGGTGAAGTAGTCGCCGAAGCTCGTGGTGGTGAACGAGATGTGGATGTCCGGGTACTTCTTCGTCACCAGTCCCGCGACGTGCTTCCAGGCCGCGACCTCCTCCTGCGAGCCGGTCCACATGAACCAGGTCAGGTGCCCGTCGTCCTCCGAGCCGGAGCCGCCGCCCGACCCGCAGCCGGCGACGAGCAGGCACGCCGATGCCAGTACCACGAGCTTCCGCCAGAACCGCATGGCTGCCCTCCTTGAGGGGTACGCGTCCGCGCAGAGGGCGCGTCGGTGTGTCACCGGGTGGCGGCGGTCGTTGCGCCTCTCCACCCGTGATGGACGGCAAGAGATCGGATGTTGCGAGACCATAAACACATCGGGTCAGCAATGTCAACGGTGCGTTTCGTGGCGGGCCCGCCGCTGCATTGCAGGCGTTTCACCGTTCCCGGCGCGGTCGACGTTGCGGAGAGGCCGCCGGTCGTCGACCCTTGACCCGACCCAGACATCGGGTGAATGCTGACCGGGAGGTCGGGCCGCGCTGATCGGTCCGACGGACCCGACGGCAGGAGGCCCGGCCGGGATGAGTACGCCGCCGCAGTGTCCGGACCGCTCTCCACCGCAGCACGATCCACGACGGTTTCCGCGGCGCACCGTGCATCTGGACTTCCACACCGGACCCGACGTGCCCGACGTGGCCCGCGACTTCGACCCCGACCGGTTCGCGGCCACGTTCGCCGAGGCACACGTCGACAGCGTCACCGTGTTCGCCAAGTGCCACCACGGGCACCTGTACTTCGACACCGACCGGCCCGAGCGGCACCCGAACCTGCCGGCCGGGCTCGACCTGCTCGGCGCGCAGATCGAGGCGCTGCACGCCCGCGGCATCCGCGCGCCGATCTACCTGAGCGTGCAGGTCGACGAGTACTCGGCGAACACCCACCCGGAGTGGGTCGCGCTGACCGAAGAACTGCGGCAGGTCAAGTGGGGGCGCCAGGCGTTCGAGGCGGGCTGGCAGATCCTCGACATGTCCAGCCCGTACCAGGATCACGTGACCGACCAGCTCGACGCGGTACTGCGC
>JBAUUM010000278.1:0-6448 GCA_049582705.1 Actinocatenispora sp. | reverse complement strand
GACGTGCCCCGCGGGGATTCCACCGCACGGTAGAGGACCGTGTCGAGCACCGGCCCGGAGCCGGCATCGTCGGTGCGCGGGTGGCTGCGGTCGGTCAGGAGAACCTGCGGCGCAGCTCGCGCTTGAGCACCTTCATGCTCGGCCCGAGCGGCATCTCGTCCAGGAACTCGACCCGGCGTGGGTACTGGTGGCGGCCCAGGTTCTCCCGTGACCAGCCGACGATCTCGTCGGCCGACACCGAGGTGTCCGGCGCGCGGACCACGACGGCGCACACCTCCTCGCCGTACTTGTCGTCCGGCAGACCGATCGCCGCGACCTGCGCCACGGCGGGGTGCCGGAGCAGCGCCTCCTCGACCTCCCGGGGGTAGACGTTGAAGCCGCCGCGGATGATGAGGTCCTTCTTGCGGTCCACGATGCTGATGAAGCCCTCGGCGTCCTTGACGCCGAGGTCGCCGGTGCGCAGCCAGCCGTCCTGGAGCGTGGCCGCGGTCTCCTCCGGTCGGCCGAGGTAGCCGGCGAACACGTTGTGCCCGCGGATGACCACCTCGCCGAGTTCGTCGGGGGCGGCGAGCAGCTCCACGTGGTCGTCGACGTCCTGCCGGGCGATCTCGACGTCGACACCCCACAGCGGGTGTCCCACCGTCCCTTCCCGGGTGCCGAAGACCGGCTGGTTCACCGTGGCGCTCGGCGAGGACTCGGACAGTCCGTAGCCTTCGTACACGGTGGTCCGGAAGGTCTCGTTGAACCGTTGCAGCACGGTCACCGGCAGCGAGTCACCGCCGGAGATGCAGTGCTCCAGGGCCGGCAGCCCGGTACGCTCCGCGGCGGCGGCCAGCAGCGCGATGAACATGGTGGGCACGCCGAGGAACACGTTGACCCGTTCGGCGGTGATCAGGTCGAGGGCCGCCGTGGCGTCGAACCGGGGCTGCAGCACCAGGGTGGCGGCCCGGCGGAACGTGCAGTTCATCGCGACGGTCTGGCCGAACGAGTGGAACAGCGGCAGGCAGCCCAGCACGATGTCGTCCCGGCTGGCCCCGGTGGAGTCGAACGCGTTGACCGTCGCGTTCAGCACCAGGTTCAGCTGGGTGAGCACCGCGCCCTTCGGCAGACCGGTGGTGCCGCTGGTGTAGAAGACCACCGCCGGGTCGTCCGGCACCCGGCCGGCGAAGGTACCGAGAGGTTCGAGGTCCGCGGTCCGCTCGTCGAGCGTGCCGCCGGCGCCGACGGTGACGACCGTGGCGTCGACGTGCCCGGTCACCGCGTCCGCCACCGCGGCGTACGACGTCGCGGCGACCAGTACGGTGGCACCGCTGTCGCGCATCACGTAGCCGATCTCCTCGGCGGTGAGCAGCAGATGCACCGGAACGACCACGGCGCCGAGCGCCGCGATCGCGTAGTAGGCGGCCGGGAACTCCACCACGTTGGGCGCCAACAGCGCGACCCGCTGGTCCGGGCGCACACCGATCTCGCGCAGCGCCGCGGCGTACCGGCGGGCCTGTTGCCACAGGTCCGCGTAGCTGACCCGGCGGTCACCCTGGACGACCGCGGTCCGGTCGGGGTACCGGCGGGCCGGCTCGGCCAGGATGCTGCACAGCGACAGGTTCATGGGACCTCCACGGTGGACGCCGCCGTCGGCGGGGCGGGCCGGCAGACGGTCAGAAGAAGTACCGGGTGACCAGTTCGGCCACGCAGCAGGGCTTCGGGGCGCCCTCCCCCTCGACACTGACCCGGGTGACGCACTGCACGCCGCCGTCGCCGTCGACCCGTTGCGCGTCGAGCAGCGTCGCGGTCGCCCGTACCCGGCTGCCGGTGCGCAGCGGCGCCGGGAACCGGACGCGGTTGAGGCCGTAGTTGACGGCCAGCCGGGCACCGGGGACCCGCTGGATCTCGCTCACCAGGACTGGCAGCAGCGACAGGGTGAGGAAGCCGTGCGCGACCGTGCCGCCGAACGGACCGTCCGCGGCCCGGTCCGGGTCCACGTGGATCCACTGGTGGTCGCCGGTGATCTCCGCGAACGCGTCCACCCGGGCCTGGTCGACCAGGTGCCAACCGCTGGCGCCCAGCTCCGAACCGGTGGCGGCGAGCAACTCGTCGGCCGACTCGATGATCCTCATGCCAGCCCCACCGAGGTGTACCCGCGCAGCATGTCACGGGAGATGATGAGGCGTTGCATCTCGTCGGTGCCCTCGAAGATGCGGAACAGCCGCACCTCCCGGTACCAGCGTTCGATCGGCAGTTCCCGCGTGTAGCCCATGCCGCCGTGGATCTGCAGCACCCGGTCCACCACCCGGTTCACCATGCCCGCCCCGTACAGCTTCGCCATGGACGACGAGTGCCGGGGGTCGAGTTCCTGGTCGACGATCCACGCGGCGCGCAGTACCAGCAGCCGGGCCGCCTCCAGCTCCACCTCGGAGTCGGCGATCATCCACTGGATCGCCTGGTTGACCGCGATCGGCTTGCCGAACGTCTCCCGCGTCCTGGCGTGCTCGATCGCCATGCCCAGCGCGCGCTCGGCGATGCCCAACGCCCGCGCCGGGATGATGTACCGGCCGCGACCGATCCACTGCATGGCCAGCCCGAAGCCCTGCCCCACCTCGCCGAGGACGTTGCGGGACGGCACCCGGACGTCGTCGAAGTACAGCGAGGCCGGCCCGCCCTGCCCCATCGTCTGGATGAACTGCGACGTCCAGCCCATGCTGCGGTCGACGAGGAACGCGGTCGAGCCGTCCCGGGCGCCCTTCTCCCGGTCGGTGATCGCGATGACGATGGCGAAGTCCGCGTCGTTCCCGTTGGTGATGAACGTCTTCTCGCCGTTGAGGATCCAGTCGTCACCGTCCCGCCGCGCGGTCATCCTGATGTTCGCCGCGTCCGACCCGGCGCCCGGTTCGGTGATCGCGAAGCAGGAGATCCGGTCGCCCTCGATCGTCGGCACCAGGAACTCCGCGCGCTGGTCCTCGTTGGCGTAGTAGAGGATGTTGTCGGCCTCGCCGCCGAACACGAACGGCACGAACGTGCGGCCCAGCTCGTTCCAGATCAGCGCCTGGGTGACGGCCGGCAGCCCCATCCCACCGTACGACTCCGGGGTGGAGAGACCCCAGAAGCCGAAGCTGCGCGCCTTGTGCTGCAGCTCGGTCAGCTCGTCGCGGGTGGTGCCGGGCTCGTCGCGACGTTCCCGGGTCAGCACCTCCTGCTCGCGGGGCATCAGTTCGTTGCGGACGAAAGCGCGCACGGTGTCCCGGATGGCGCGCTGCTCGTCGGTGAGTCCGAATTCCATCTGTGCCCCCTACCGGAGTCCGCCGTTGACGTAGAGCGTCTGGCCACTGACGTACGACGCGTCGTCCGAGGCCAGGAAGGCGACGACGGCGGCGATCTCGTCGGGCCGCGCGACGCGGCCCAGCGGGATCAGGCCCGAGGCGGCCTTCTGGTGGTCCTCGGGGGTGAAGCCGACGCGGCGGGCGGTCGCCTCGGTCATCGCGGTGGCCACGTAGCCCGGGCCGACGGCGTTGACGTTGATGCCGAACCGGCCCAGCTCCTGGGCGAGGGTGGCGGTCAGTCCCTGGATCCCCGCCTTCGCCGCGGCGTAGTTGGCCTGGCCCCGGTTGCCCAGCGCCGAGGTGCTGCTGAGGCTGACGATCTTGCCGTACCCGGCCGGCACCATGTGCCGCTGCGCGGCGCGGCTGGTCAGGAACGCGCCCTTGAGGTTGACGTCCAGGACGGTGTCCCAGTCCTCGTCGGACAGCTTGTGGATCAGGTTGTCGCGGGTCACCCCGGCGTTGTTGACCAGGATGTCGAGCCGGCCCAGCTCCTCGACGATCCGGTCGACGGTGGCGGTGACCGAGCCGGCGTCCGACACGTCGGCGCCGAGGCCGAGGGCGGTGCCCCCCGCCTGACGGATGTCGGCCACCGTCTCGGCGGTGCGCTCCTCGGTCAGGTCGACGACCGCGACGGCGGCGCCGTCCGCGGCGAGCCGCCTCGCGGTGGCTGCGCCGATGCCCTGGGCCGCGCCGGTGACCACGGCCACCCTGCCAGCAAACCTGTCCACAACCGACTCCTTCGTTGTCTACAACACCTTGCGGATGCCGGCGAGCCAGCGGTCCGGGTCGTCCGCCTTGCGCCGCTGGTACTCGGCGACCTCGGGATGCGGCAGGATCAGGAACCGCCCGGCGGCCAGGCCCTCGACGACGGCGTCCGCGACCTCCGCCGGGTCCAGGATCCGGCCCGACGCGGCGACGAACCGGGCGGCCGGGTTCCCGTCCTGCAGCCCGTCGGTCAGCATCGGGGTGTCCACGCCCTGCGGGCACAGCGCGCTCACGCCGATGCCGGCGTTGCCGTACTGCAGGGCCAGCCACTCGGCGAAGCCGACGGCGGCGTGCTTGGTGACCGTGTACGGCGCGTCACCGGGCGCGCTCAGCAGCCCGGCCGCCGAACAGGTGTGCAGCAGGTGACCGCCACCGCGCGCGAGCATGCCGGGCAGTACGGCGCGCGCCGCGTAGACGTGCGCGAGGACGTTGACCGACCAGGCGGCGGCCCAGTCCGCGTCGGTGGCCTCCAGACCGGCCCCGCTGGCGACGCCCGCGTTGGCGCAGAACAACCCGATCGGGCCGAGCTGCGACTCGGTGGTCTCGACCAGGTCCCGCACCTGCGCCTCGACGCCGACGTCGGCGGGTACGGAGAGGGCACGGGTGCCCGCGGCCCGCAGCTGTTCGGCGAGGGACTCGGCACCGTCCCGGTCCGACACGCACACCGCGGCGGCGCCCTCGGCGGCGAACCGGCGCGCCAGCGCGGTACCGATGCCGCCCGCGGCCCCGGTGACCACCACGACCTGTCCGGCGACCCGCACCCGACACCACCTCCACAGCGACATACCGACCGGTCGGTTTGTTGGCTAAGGTAGGTCCATTCCTGGCGATCGTCAACGCCGCCCGCCGTGGCGGGGTGGATTGGAGCATCGATGCGGGTCTCACTCGACGGCCGTACCGCCGTGATCACCGGCGCCTCCCGCGGCATCGGCAAGGCGACGGCCATGGCGTTGGCCGCCGAGGGCTGCAACGTGGTGCTCAGCTCACGCCGGCAGGAGTCCCTCGACGCGGTGGCCGAGGAACTGCGCGCGACGTACCCGGAGGTCGGCGTGCTGGCGCAGGCGGCGCACGTCGCGGACCCCGAGCAGGCGGCCGCGTGCGTGGCCGCCGCGATGGACCGGTTCGGCGCGATCGACGTCCTGGTCAACAACGCCGGCACCAACCCGTACTTCGGCCCGCTGGTCGACCTCGACACGCCGCGGGCGGAAAAGACGGTGCAGGTCAACCAGCTCGCCGTGGTGCAGTGGACCCAGCTGGTCTGGAAGGCCTCGATGGCCGAGCACGGCGGCAGCATCGTCAACATGGCCTCGGTCGGCGGCCTGGTCACCGAGCCGGGCATCGGGTACTACAACGCCACCAAGGCCGCGGTCATCCACCTGACCCGCCAGTTCGCCATGGAACTCGCGCCCCGGGTACGGGTCAACGCGATCGCGCCGGGCGTGGTACGGACCCAGCTCGCCCGCGGGCTGTGGGAGTCCCGTGAGGACATGCTGAACGCGGCGCTGCCGCTCGGCCGCATCGGCGAACCGGACGACATCGCCTCGGTGGTCGTGTTCCTGGCCGGCGCCGCGTCGAGCTGGCTGACCGGGCAGACCCTGGTCGTCGACGGCGGTGCCCAGATCCGGTCGGTGCTCACCGCCGCACCGTGACACGCCTGCGGCGACAACCTCGTTGAGCGCACCGGCCGCCTCGGGTATAGGTAGTGCGTGCGACCAGAACCCGGGCAACTCCTGCACTTCTCCGAAGACCCGACCATCACCCGTTTCGTCCCGCACGTCGCGGCCACCGCGCAACAGCCCGAGGCGTACGTCTGGGCCGTCGACCGGGTCCGCTCCCCCGACTACTGGTTCCCCCGGCAGTGCCCGCGCGCCATGGCGTGGACACAGCCCGGCACGACCGCCGGGGACCGGGAACGGATCGTCGGCCCCGGCGGTGGCGAACGGGTACACGCCATCGAGTACGGCTGGCTGGAGCGGATGCGGACCGTGCGGCTCTACGCGTACCGTCTGCCGGCCACGCCGTTCCGGCCGTTCGGCACGCAGGGCGATCCGCACGCGTTCGTGGCGGTGGAGCCGGTCGAACCGCTCTGCCGGCCCGAGCCCGTCGGCGACCTGCTGGCCTGCCACGCGACGGCCGGCATCCAGCTGCGCGTACTGACCAATCTCCGACCGTTCTGGGACGCGGTGATCGGCAGCACGATGGGCTTCAGCGGCATCCGGCTGCGCAACGCGCGGTCGAGTCGGGCGCGTTCGCTCGCTGTGGCTGGTGAAGCAGACCGGTAACCGGAGGCTCAGTGTCCGGGAATTCGGCCGACGGCGCGGTGCCGACTTGCTGGGGCCGCGCCTCGGCCGGCGTCAACGGGCCGTAGG
>JBAUUM010000277.1:0-11366 GCA_049582705.1 Actinocatenispora sp. | reverse complement strand
GTCCAGGACGCGGCGGGCGCCGGACCCGGCCAGTTCGGCGAGGACGGCGTCGCGGCGCAGTTCGGCGAGCGACGCGGTCCGTTCCGGCTCGGCGCCGGCCGGGCCCCGCAGTCCGGCCTCCTCGTCCAGCAGGCTGTCCGGGTCGTCGGCGGCGGGCTGCTCGTCGGCCTCGGCCAGCTGGTCCAGCGCCTGCCGGGACAGGCTCCGCTGGTGCGCCAGGTACCGGTCGGTGATCAGCTGGCGTTCCGGGTGCTCGGCCAGCCAGCCGGTGCCGGCCCGCAGCAGCTTGTCGACCTCGTCGGTACTGACCCAGTAGTGCTTGGCGTCGTCCAGGGCGGGCAGCAGGACGTACAGGTGGTTGAGCGCGTCGGCCAGCCGCATCGTGCCGCGCAGGGTGACCGACACGTACCGGCTGGAGCCCCACTCGGCCGGTGTCAGCGGCACCGTGCGCGCCTCGACCTGCCAGCCCAGCGGCCCGAACATCCGTTCCACCAGCTCCGGCCCGGCGGGGCAGGACAGCGCCGGGACGGACAGTTCGAGCGGGATCGCGGTGGCGGCCAGTTCGGGTCGGTCCCGGCTGGCGCCCTTCAGCGCGGACGAGAAGACCCGGGACATGGCCACGGCGAGCAGCGACGAGGCCGCGTACGGACGGTCGTTGACGTACTGGCCGAGAGCGGCACCGTCGGAGCGGCCGCCGGACCGGGCGCGTAGCTTCGCCAGCCGCTGCGGCTCGACCTCCAGGACCAGCGCCGCGGTGCAACGCTGCTCGTCGGCCTCGGGGTAGAGCACGTGCGCGGTGCCCACCGCCGTGGTCGCCGTGTGGACCCGGTCGGGGTGTTTGACCAGCAGGTACCCGAGGTCGGTGGCCGGTCGGTGGGTCGTGGTGATCGTCAGCAGCACCCCACCATCCTGCCAACCGGGGGCGACCCGACGCAGCCGCGTTTCCCGCCGCCGGCCGGGCCGGGTGCCGGTTCGACGCCATCTGCCCAGGTCCGCGCCTTGGCGGCCGAGTGATCGGCGGCCTTGGCCAGGTGGCACGCGGCCGGCTAGCGTGGGGGCGGGGAGGTGTCACCTGATGACCAGCGCCGAGGTCAACATCGAACGGCCCGACCAGCTGAGCATGGCGGACCCGTACACGGTGCCCACCGGTTACTGGCACGCGCTGGACGACGGCCGGATCCAGTGCGACGTGTGCCCGCGGGAGTGTCGGCTGCGGGAGGGTCAGCGCGGACTCTGCTTCGTACGGGGCCGGGTCGACGACCAGATCGTGCTCGCCTCCTACGGCCGCTCGTCGGGGTTCTGCGTCGACCCGATCGAGAAGAAGCCGCTGAACCACTTCCTGCCCGGCACCCCGGTACTGTCCTTCGGCACCGCCGGGTGCAACCTGGCCTGCCGGTTCTGCCAGAACTGGGACATCTCCAAGTCCCGGGAGATCGACACGCTGTCCTCGGCGGCGGGTCCGGAGACCCTGGCGAAGGCCGCCGAGCAGCTGGGCTGCCGGGCGATCGCGTTCACCTACAACGATCCGACGATCTTCCTGGAGTACGCGATGGACGTCGCGGACGCCTGCCGGGAGCGGGGGATCCGGGCGGTCGCGGTGAGCGCCGGCTACATCAGCGAGCCGGCCCGGCGGGACCTGTACGCGCACATGGACGCGGCGAACATCGACCTGAAGGCGTTCAGCGACCAGTTCTACTCGAAGGTCACGTTCGCCAAGCTGCCGGCGGTGCTGGACACCCTGGAATACCTGAAGAGCACGGACGTCTGGTTCGAGATCACCACGCTGCTGATCCCTGAGCACAACGACTCCGACGCCGAGATCACCGCGCAGTGCGAGTGGATCGCGGAGCATCTCGGCCCGTCGGTGCCGCTGCACTTCACCGCGTTCCACCCGGACTTCAAGATGCGTGACGTGCCGCGTACCCCGCCGGAGACGCTGCGGCGGGCCCGGCGGATCGCCCGGGAGCACGGGCTGCGCTACGTGTACACCGGCAACGTGCACGACGCGGAGGGGCAGACCACGCACTGCCCGTCCTGCGACGAGCCGGTGGTGGTGCGGGACTGGTACGTGCTGCGCGACTACCGGCTCACCGACGACGGCCGCTGCGTCCACTGTGGAGCGTTGGTGCACGGCGTGTTCGACGGTCCGGCCGGCGACTGGGGCTCGCGGCGCCAGCCGGTACGGCTCGGCGAGGGTCGCGGCTACGGGCGGCACGACCGGCGCGCGGCCGGCTGACCCGGCGGCGCTTCAGGTCGAGCGCTGCCGCGCCGGCGGGTAGCATGTGCCGTTTCCGGGAGACGCGGCGGGAAGTGGGTCGATGGCCGAGCTGACACCGACCGTACGGCCGGCCGCGGTCGCCGGCCGCTTCTACCCCGGCCGCCCGGACGCCCTGGTCGAGATGATCGACGCGATGCTGACCCCGGTCGACGTGCCCGAGGACGACGAGCTGTGCCCCGCGTACGTGGTACCGCACGCCGGATACCGGTTCTCCGGGCCCACCGCCGGGCACGTGTACGCGCGGCTGCGCGCGCACGCACAGCACATCCGGCGGGTACTGCTGATCGGGCCGGCGCACTTCGTCCGGATGCGCGGCTGCGCGGTACCGGCCGCGGAGCACTGGGACACGCCGCTGGGTGAGGTACCGGTGGACACCGCCGGCCGTGACGCCCTCGTCGGCTCCGGCCACGCGGTCGCGAACGACGAGCCGCACGCCCCGGAGCACGCGCTGGAGGTGCAGCTGCCGTTCCTGCAACGGGTCCTCGCCCCGGGCGTGCCCGTACTGCCGGTCGCCGCCGGTCCGTCCACAGTGGATGCCGTGGCGGACCTGCTGGCCGCCGGCAGCGCCGACGGTACCGTCCTGCTCTGCTCGACCGATCTGTCGCACTACCACGACGATCGGACCGCGCGGGAGCTGGACGCGGCCACGATCGGCGCGGTGACCGACCGGGCGCCGGACCGGATCGGCACCCGGGACGCCTGCGGCGTGTTCGGCCTGCGCGGCCTGACCGCCCTGGCCGCCCGGCTCGACTGGACCCCGCGGCTGCTCGACTACAGCACCTCCGCGGACACCGCCGGTACCCCCGACCGGGTCGTCGGCTACGCCGCCTTCGCCGTCGGTCCCTGACCCACGGCGTCACCGAGATCGCACACCTCGCGCTGACGACCCAGGACGAGATCGAGCGCATCGTGGCGGTGTACAGGAACGATCCGGAGAGCGATTCGCTGTCGTTCGACCCTGACTGGGTCCGGGTCCACCGGCACGGGTCGGGCGCCTACTGGCTGTGACACAACAGGGCATGCCGATCGTAGGGATCTCGGTGGCGCCGGAGGTCCCGCCCCAGCCCAGAAGACTCAGCGCCGTTCAGACACGGTGAGCAGCCTTGGCGTTCCTTACCGTCATAACGGCACAGTGGGTGAGACAAGGCGTTGACACCACCTGGGGATTCCCCTAGCTTGCATCCCAGTCAACGGGGTTCCATCCCGTTGAACGGTGCAGACGGGACATCCAGTGCTGGAAGTGAACGAGCCAGTGGGATCCGCGAACCTCGACCGGCGGGCCGGCACGCTGGAACGCGGCCTCGCCATCCTGGAACTGCTCGCGTCCGACCACACGATGAGCGCCGGCCAGATCGCCGAACGCCTGGGCCTGTCGCGCAGCGCCACGTACCGGATCCTCGGGTTGCTGCGGCAGCGCGGCTACCTGGACTGGGACGGCTCCGCCGACCGGCTCGAACTCGGCCAGCGGGCGGTCACGATCGGGATGGCGGCGCTGGCCAGCTTCGACCCGTTCGTCGCCGCGCAGGCGCACCTGCGGGACCTGTCCCGCGGGCTGTCCGAGGCCGCGCTGATGGCCGTCCGGGACGGCGAGCAGATGGTCTACATCGCGCACGAGGACGTCACCGACCACTACATCGCGGTGCGCCGGCTGCTCGGCGTACGGCGGCCGATGCACGCCACCTCGCTGGGCAAGGCGTACCTGTCGGCGCTGCCCGTCGACGAGGCCGACGACCTGGTCGACCGGCTCGACCTGACCCCGCTGACGCCCACCACCGTGACCGACCCGGCCCGGCTGCGGGCCGAGCTGGACGAGACCCGCGCCCGTGGCTACTCCGTCGACGACGGCGAGAACGAGCCCGGCGTCATGTGCTACGGGGCGCCGATCCGTGACGAGCGCGGCATGCCGCTGTGCGCGATCAGTGTGGCCGGGCCCCGGGAACGGATGCTCGGCAAGTCCGAGGTCGCGCCGCAGCGCGTGTCCCACGTCGCTCTCGCCATATCCCGCCGCCTCGGCTTCGTCGGGCCGGCCAACCACGTGAACTTCGGGAGGTAACGCACCATGCGACACATCCGGGGGCTGGTGGCAGCCGGTGCCGCGATCGCACTGCTCGGCGCCTGCGCGCCGGGTGGCGGTTCGAGCGGCGGCCAGGCCGACCAGTCCGGCGACAAGAAACTGACCTACCTGTACTTCACCGACGGACCCGACGAACAGGCCACCAAGGGCCTCATCGCCGAGTACGAGAAGAAGACCGGGGTGAAGGTCGACCTGCAGACCGTGCCGTACGACAGCCTGGAGCAGAAGCTGCAGGCCCGGCTGTCCGGCGACAACGCGCCCGACGTGGCGCGGCTCAGCGGCATCGACCCGTTCCGGGACGACCTGCTGGACCTGACGAAGTTCCAGAAGAAGGCGCTGGACGGCCAGTTCCTCGACGGCGCGAAGTCGTACGTGTCCGGCGGCGACGGCGGCATGGTGGCGGTGCCGAGCGACCTGACCATGAACGGTCCGCTGATCAACGTGGACCAGTTCAAGAAGGCCGGCGTCGCGCTGCCGGACGAGAAGAAGCCGTGGACCTGGGACCAGATGGTCGCCGCGGCCGAGAAGGTCAAGAAGGCCAACCACACCCAGTACTCGATCGCGATGGACGTCTCCGGGCACCGGTTCGCGACGATGCTCAGCGAGTACGGCGTCAACTACTTCACCGGTGACGGCAAGGGCGTCGACTTCGACGCGGCGAAGACCACCGCGGCGGTGAAGCGGTTCGCGGCGCTCAACGCGTCCAACGCGATGCCGAAGGACCTGTGGTTGCAGGCCGGCACGAAGTACAAGGGTGCCAACGAGATCTTCCTGGCCAAGCAGGTACCGATCTACATCTCCGGCAACTGGCAGGTCAGCGAGTTCGCCAAGTCGGCCAAGTTCGACTGGGCGGCGGCACCGAACCCGTGCCAGGCGCGCTGCGGCGGCTACCCGGGCGGCAAGTTCATGGTGTCGTTCAAGGAGAGTCACCACCAGAAGCTGGCGGCCGGCTTCATCGCGTTCATGAACTCCCGGCACGCCCAGGAGACCCTGGCCAAGCAGGCGAACTTCATGCCCACCCGTAAGGACCTGCTGGACTCCGGTGTCCAGTACCCGAGCCGGGCCGCGGACATGAAGGTGTTCTTCGACGAGGTCGACCGCACGCCAACCGACACGTACGCGAGCGCGTACAGCCCGGCGTTCGCCGCCAGCGCCGACGCGGTCGTGGCGGAACTGGCGAAGGTCCTGGCGCACAAGGAGACGCCCGCGCAGGCGACCGCGGCGATCAGGGCCGCGGCGCAGAAGGCGTTGAAGGACGCCCAGTGACGATGGTGACCGGCACCGCCGCTCCGTCGCGCCCGTCGGGTGCGCCGGAGCGGCGCCGGAAGGTCAAGCCGTGGAACCAGCGGCTCGCGCCGTACCTGTTCGTGCTGCCGAACATGGTGATCTTCGGGGTCTTCGTGATCTACCCGGCGATCAACAACTTCAACATCAGCGCGTACGACAGCTCCAACGGGCGCACCTTCACGTTCGCCGGCACGGGCAACTACCGGGAACTGTTGAGCACGGCCGACTTCTGGGTGGCCGCGCGCTCCACGGTGGTGTTCGCCGTCTGCTTCGTCGTGCTGGTCACCGTCTGCTCGATCGGTCTGGCGCTGCTGCTCAACCAGCGGCTGCGCGGCCGGGCGTTCTTCCGCGCCGTGTTCTTCCTGCCGGTGGTGCTCTCGCCGGTGGTCGTCGGCCTCGTCTGGGGTTGGATCTTCGACCGGAGCAACGGGCTGCTCAACACGCTGCTGCGGAGCGTCGGGCTGCCCGGCCCCGGCTGGCTGGTCAACGGCACCCTGGCGATGGCCGTGGTCATCTTCGTCGGGCTGTGGATCCATGTCGGCTTCTACACGCTGATCATCCTGGCCGGGCTGCAGGGCATCGACCCCGCGTACTACGAGGCGGCCACCGTGGACGGCGCGTCCGGCTGGCAGCGGTTCCGGCTGATCACCCTGCCGCTGCTGCGGCCGACCACCATGGTGGTGGTCATCCTCAGCCTGATCGCCGGGTTCCAGGCGTTCGACTACATCTGGACGCTCACCGGCGGCGGCCCGGTCGGCGCCACCACGCTGATGGTCCAGTACATCTACCAGAACGTCTTCCAGTCCCCGATCCGGTACGGCCTGGCCGCCGCGGCCTCGGTGGTCCTGTTCGTCACCGTCTTCGCGTTGACGCTGCTCAACTTCCTGTACAACCAGCGGAAGGAGGCGACGTGAGCCTGTCGGTGGCGCGGGACCCCCGGTCCCCGCGGACCTGGACCTCGACGACGGGTCGGCGCCGTCCGACGGTGGGGCGGGTGCTCAGCTACGCGCTGCTCGTCGCGTTGTCCGTCGTAGTGCTGGCGCCGGTGGCGTGGGCGGCGCTGTCGTCGTTCAAGTCGCGCGCCGAGCTGGCCGAGCGGCCACCGTCGCCGCTGCCGGACTCGCTGGCGCCGACGAACTACACGGAGGCGCTGAGTTCCTTCGACTTCACCGTGTACCTGCGCAACAGCATCATCGTCACGGTCGGCGCGACGCTGCTGACGGTGGTGATCAACACGATGTGCGCGTACGGGCTGGCCAAGTACAACTTCCGGGGTCGGAACCTGCTGTTCCTGGTGGTGCTCGGCACCATCATGATCCCGTTGCAGCTGATCCTCATCCCGGTGTACCAGGTGGCCGCGTCGCTGCACCTGGTGAACTCGCTGTGGGGGCTGATCATCCCGCCGGCCGCGACGCCGACCGGGGTGTTCCTGTTACGCCAGTACATGCTCACCATCCCGGACGACCTGATCGAGGCGGCCCGGATGGACGGCGCCGGCGAGTTCCGGATCTTCGCCCGGATCGTCGTACCGCTGTGCGGCGCGGCCATCGCCGTCGTCACGATCTTCTCGGTGATCTGGCGCTGGAACGACTTCCTGTGGCCGCTGATCATCAGCCAGGACCAGGCGAAGTACACGCTTCCGGTGGCGCTGGCGCAGTTCAACAGCCAGCTCGTGGTGCCGTTCAACTACATCCTGGCCATGTCGGTGATCAGCATGCTGCCTGTCGTGATCATCTTCCTGGTGCTCCAGCGGTACATCGTGCGCGGCATCGCCAACACCGGACTCAAGTAGGAGAGACCCCGAGCGCATGCGACAGCACGACCCCCGCACCAGCGCCCCACCCGACGCGATCACCGCGGCCGAGGCGGTCACCGACCGCACGGTGCACGCGCTCGACGGGCACGGCACCGTACGGGACTGGCTGGTCGGACCCGCGTGGCGCGAGCCCGTCGACGACCTGGCCGAACACCTGGCGCCGCACGGCGACCCGTGGGGCGACGGCCGCTGGGTACTGACCAACGGACCCGACGTCACGCCACTGAAGAGCCGCCTGTACCGCAGTCGCCCGCTGCGTCCGGCGTCGGCGGCGGACGCGGTCCGGGACACCCCGTTCGAGGGCGGGCCGGTCAGCTACCTGGGTCCCACCGGCATGGTGCACACCGGCGCCTGGCGGCGGCTGCACACCACGGCCGACGGGCTGGTCGACTGGAGCGACTTCTGCTTCACCCCGGAGTACCGGCTCGCGCTGGCCGCCACCGCGTTCGAGGTCGACCAGGCGGAGTGGCGGACGCTGCGGCTGGCGTCGACGGGACCGACCCAGCTGCTGGTCGACGGCGAACTGGTGGCCGAGTGCGGCGACGTCACGTACATGGAACCGGCCGAGCGGGAGGTCCGCGTCTGGCTGCCGTCCGGGCTGTCCAGCGTGGTGGTCGCCACCTGGCAGGTGGCGTTCCGGGAGTGCCGGCACGTACTCCGGCTGCGGGTCGGCGGCCTGCCGGTCCGGGTCGTCGTGCCCAGCCCCGGCGCCTGCGAGTACGCCGGCGCGGTCGCCGAGCGGGTACTGGACGCGGTGGGCGTGACCCGCTGGGGGGCCACGACCCGGGAGGTGCCGCTGACCGGGCCGGACGGTGCCACGCTGCGGGTGTCCTGGCCGGGCGGCACGCAGCGGGTACGGCTGACCGACGGTCGCGCCACCCTGCGGCTGGACTGCGGCGACCCGACCGGCGACGGGTCCGACGGCTCCGGCGCACCAGACGACGGCGGCGACCTGGCGGACGAGGCGGACCTCGGCGCGGCCGGCTCCGTCCTGTCCACCGGATCGACCGTACTGCGGGTGTCGCTGGACGACCCGCGCGCGCCGGTGTTCCGGGAGTTCCCCGTGGCGGTACTGCCGGACGGGTACCGACCGAGCCCCGTCGGCGACCCGGCGACCTGGCGCGCGGAGTTCCTGGCCCACGCCGCCGCGCAGCGCGGCAGCTCCGCGTCCGAACTGGTGCGCGCGCTCCGGGACCCGGAGTACCTGGTCGACGACCGGGGCCTGGACCGGGCCCTGTGGATGATCGACAACCGGGCCGACTGCGCCGACTTCGAGGCGGTCGGGCTGATGCACCTGTGGCACCGGATCCCGGCCGGGCGGTGGCGGCCCGGCCTGCGGGACCGGGTGCGCGACGCGCTGCTGGGCTTCAAGTACTGGATCGACCAGCCCGGCCTCGACGCGATGTGCTACTTCACCGAGAACCACCAGTTCGTGTGGCACACGGCGGAGACGCTGGTCGGCGAGGCGTTCGGCGACGCGGTGTTCGGCAACTCGGGGTGGACCGGCAAGGAGCACGCCGAGCACGGCCGCGCGCTGGCCGTCGAGTGGCTGCGGCGCAAGCTGGCCGGCGGTTTCAGCGAGTTCGACTCCAACGCCTACCTCGCGATCGACACACTGGCCCTGGTGTCGCTGGTGGAGTTCGCCGAGGACGAGGAGCTTGCCGAACTCGCGGCCGGGCTCGCCGACCGGGTGCTGTTCAGCCTGGCCGCGAACTCCTGGCACGGCATCCACGGCGCCGCGCACGGCCGCTCGTACGTGCGGACGCTGCGGTCCTCCCGCCTGGAGGAGACCGCGCCGATCATGTGGGTCTGCTTCGGGGTGGGCGCGCTCAACGACGCGGTACTGCCGGCCACGGCGGTCGCCACGGCCCGCCGCTACCGGGTGCCCGAGGTGCTCGCCGAGGTGGCGGGCGACCGGTCGGAGCGCTGGTCGGGCCGGCAGAGCCAGCGCGGCCGGTACCGCTTCGCGCACGACCTGCTGTCCCGCCCGTACGGTTCGGACGTGGCCGTGTACAAGACGCCGGACGCGATGCTGGCCTGCGCGCAGGACTACCGCGCGGGGCTGCCCGGCCTCCAGGAACACGTCTGGGGCGCCACCCTCGGCCCGGAAACGCAGGTCTTCGTGACCCACGCGCCCAACGCGTCGGACTCCTCGTCCGCCCGGCCCAACGCGTGGGCGGGCAACCGGGTACTGCCCCGCGCCCGGCAGTACGAGGACACGGTCCTGGCGCTGTACCGGATCCCGCCCGACGACCCGATGGGGTACACGCACGCCTGGTTCCCGGTCGCGCACTGCGACGAGTGGACCCGCCGCGGGTCGTGGCTGGCCGGTCGGGTCGGCGACGGGTACGTGGCCCTGGGCACAGAGGGCGGGCCGGTGCCGGTGACGTCGGGCCCGGACGCCTGGCAGGAGTGGCGTACCAGCGGGCGCCCCGCCTGGGTGTGCACCGTGGGCCGGCGCGCCACGCACGGCACGTTCGCGGAGTTCGTCGGCGCGCTGGCGGAACCGCGGTTCGCCGACGATTCGGTGGCCGTCCGTACCGCGGCCGACGCGGACCTGCGCCTCGACTGGCATGGTCCGTTCACTGTGGACGGTCGCCCGGTGGACCTGGCCGAGGACGGCACGGTGGCGGACCCGCCGCAACTGGCGAACCCGTACGCGTGGCTCGCGTTCGGCGCCGACACGCTGCGGATCGGCCGCGGCGACACCGCGCACGTCGTGGACCTGCGGCGGGGCCGACCGAGGGAGGCGCCATGAGCGCGGACGGGGACGAACGCGGACTGGACGCGGCGCAGGCGGCACTGGCCGAGCCGCCGCTGCCGCCGGCGGATCCCACCACCCTCGACACCGAACGGCTCGCCGGTACCGCCCGGCGGATCGCCGACCGGGCCGCCGACATGGGCCTGCACCGGTGGTTCTGGGGTGAGGGCGTGGTACTGCAGGGCATGCTGCGACTCGCCGCCGCCACCGGTGCGCCGCCGCCGCGGTTCGTCACCGACTTCGTCGACCGGCACCTGGCCGACGGCATCGAACTCGGCCACGTCAACAACCTCGCGCCGGGCGGTGCGTGCGCCGACCTGTTCGCCGCCACCGGGGAACGCCGGTACGCCGACGGCTGCGACCGGATGCTCGACTGGCTGCGCGCCGATGGGAACGTGACCCGTACGACGGGCGGCGCGATCGAGCACTGGCCGGGCGGGGTGTGGGCGGACACGGTCTTCATGGCCGGCACGTTCCTCATCCGCCACGGCCTGCACTCGCACCGGCCCGACCTGCTCACCGAGGCCGGTCGGCAGGTACTGGTGCACGCCGCCCTGCTCCAGCACCCGGACCGCGGTCTGTACGCGCACGGGTCGCACGAGGGCCGCACCATCTGGTGCTTCTGGGGTCGGGCCAACGCGTGGACCGCGCTGGCCTCGGTCGAGTTCCTGGAGGCCACCGACCGGCTGGCCCGCGAGGGCGGGCTGGACGACGCGCTCGCCGCGCTGGCCGAGGCGGTCCGCGTGATCCTGCGACGGCAGCTGCTGGCGTTGACCGAGTGCCAGCCGGCGCACGGGGTGTGGGACGTCCTGGTCGACGGACAGCCGGAGAACCGGGGGATCCTGGAGACGTCCGCCGCGGCGGGCATCGCCGCGGCCATGTTCCGGGCCGCCGCGCTGGGCATCGAACCGGAACGGTGCCGCGCGACCGCGTGGCGGGCGCTCGCCGGGGTGCACCCGTACGTGGCCGACGACGGCACCCTCACCCGCACCAGCGCCGGCACCATCCTGCAACTGGTGCCGTTCGGGTACTCGGTGATCCGTACCGACCGGATCCAGCCCTGGGGTCAGGGCCTCGCGCTGCACGCGTACGCCGCCGCCCTGACCGACCGGCGCGGCGGTTGACCGCCGGCGCAGCGCCCCACCCGCAC
>JBAUUM010000276.1:0-5298 GCA_049582705.1 Actinocatenispora sp. | reverse complement strand
GGGTCATGACCGTCAACCTGCGGGTGGGTGCCGCCGACGCGGCCACGATCGTCCGACTCGTCCGTGACGACCGGGTGGACCTGGTGGCGATGCAGGAGTACACGCCGGCGGCGAAGACGCGCCTGAGCCGGGCCGGGCTCGACTCCGCACTGCCGTACCGGGTGGGGGATTCCGAACCGCTCGGGATCGGATCGGCGCTGTACTCCCGTTTCCCGCTGACCGGAGGGTCGACACCGACGGGCCCCGGTGGCTTCGTCCAGGCCACCGCGACCCTGCGGCCGCCGCACGCCGCTCCGGTCGTGGTCCGGTCGGTGCATCCGTGCGCGCCGTTCACGGCTGCGCACCAGGAATGCTGGCGTCGGGGCCTCACCGGGGAACCGCACGCCCGGCCGGACGGCCCGGTGCGGCTACTGCTCGGCGACTTCAACGCCACCCTCGACCATCCGGCCCTGCGCCGCCTGGTCGGCTTCGGCTACCACGACGCGGCCGAACGAGCCGGCACCGGCCTGCGCCCGACCTGGCCCGCCGACCGGTACCCGGTCATCACCCTCGACCACGTCCTGGCGGACACGCGCATCGGCGTCCGGGCCGCCTCGGCGCACACGGTGCCGGGCACCGATCACCGGGCGCTGACCGCCGTACTCACCCTGCCGCGCGTGTGATCCGGCCGCGAAGGTCGACACGGTGGTCCCGGCCAGCCGGGACGGAACGCGACCGGGTCGGCTGCACGGTCAGTCGTCCGGCCGGCGGACGTGCAGATGGCCCTCCGTCGGATGGTCCGGCGGGGACGGCGGCAGCACCGAGTCCAGGCCATACCGGCACTTCTCGGCGACCCGGCAGGACGCCCGGTTCGCCGCGACGTGCCGCAGGGTGAGCCGGCTGACGGCCAGCGGCCCGTGCGCGTCGAACGCCCATCCGGTCACCGCCTCCAGCGCGCGGGAGGCGACGCCCCGGCCCCGGGCCACGGCCGCCGTCCAGTAGCCCACGTCCGCGTTCGCGTCGCTCCCCGGAGTCACCGCGATGTACCCGACCGGGGTGTCCCCGCCGTCGGTGAGGATCGCGAAGCTGAACCGGGTGCCGGTCTCCCAGTCCTCGCACCGTGCGTCGAGCCATCGCCGGGCATCCGCCCCGGTCGCCAGCGGTACCTGCAACCACCGCCGCAGCAACGGATCCCGGTGCGCGATCAGCAGATCGTCGACGTCGTCGGGCCGCCACGGCCGCAGCCGCAGCGCCGGACCGGATGCGGAATCCGGGACGCTGATCGCCGGGTACTCCGCGCCGGTCAGGACGGCTCCTTCAGTACGGCCTCGACGTTGTTGCGGTCCGGGTCGCTGAGGAAGGCGCAGTAGGCGTGGTACTCGGGCCAGACGCGCGGCGCGTGCCGGGAGGCGCCACCGGCCGCGGCACCGGCCGCGTGGAAGGCGTCCACCACGGCCCGATCGGTGGCGGCGAAGGCGAGGTGCACGCCGCGTGTCACGGAGGTCGGATCCTCGGCGCGTTCCAGGGACAGCGAGGGAGTGTCCTGGCCCGGCCGCCAGTATTCGGTGACGCCCTCCGCCCGGTACCCGACGGTGATTCCCAGCGGGGCGAGCGCGGCGGTGTAGAACGCCTCGCTCGCCGCGAGGTCGGACGCGAAAACGCCGACGTGGTGGATGAGCAACCTCGCTGCCATGAAAACCGAGCGTACACACAGCCGTGGCGGGGCCGAACGGTCGAGCACCGGTCGTCGGCCTTCCGACACCGGGACCGCGCGGCCCGCACCGTCCTCGGCGGACAGGGCGCGGGCGGCTCAGGGCGCGGGCGGCGGCTCAGCGTGCGGCGGCGGCGCGGAGCGCGTCGAGCAGACCGCGCAGCGCCGGCTGGGTCAGGGACGCCTCCCGTACCGCCGCGTAGATCGCCCGGACCGGCTCCGGCCGCCGGATCCTGCGTACCGCCACGCCGGGGTTGTGGTGCCCCAGCGCGGTAAGCGGGATCAGCGTGACACCGAGACCGGCGGCGACGAAGCCCTGCGCGGTGGCGTAGTCCTCGCCGTCCACCACGAAGTTGGGGGTGAAACCGGCCGCCGCGCAGGCATCCAGCATCGGTTGGAGGCACGGGCCGGTCGGCCACTCGTTGTTGACCCACGGCTCGGCGGCGAGATCGGCCAGGTCGAGCGTCCGGGCCGACGCCAACCGGTGCCCCTTCGGCAGCACGGCACGGTACGGGTCGTCGAGCAGGTGCACGAAGTGGAGGTCCTCGCGCAGCCTGTCCGGCGGGTGCACCACGACGGCCAGGTCGGTGCGGCCGTCCACCACCTCCCGCAGCGGATCCTCGCCGTCGGTCAGCCGCAAATCCACCCGTACGCCGGGGTGCTCGGCCCGGAGCCAGGCCAGGGCGGGCGCCACCATCGCCGCCCCGGCGGTGGCGAAGTACCGGACCGACAACCGCCCGGTGCGGCCCGCCCGCAGGTCGGCCAGCGCCGCCTCGGCCTCGGCGACCTGCCGGCCGATGATCGCCGCGTGCTCGGTGAGCAGCCGTCCGGCGGCGGTTGGCCGGACACCGCGGCCGACCCGTTCGAGAAGTGCCACGCCGGCCTCCCGCTCCAGCGCCGCGACCTGCTGGCTGACCGCGGAGGGCGTGAACCCCAGGTTCGCGGCGGCGGCGGTGACCGAGCCGCTGGTGACCACCGCCCGCAGGACCTGCATCCGCCGGACGTCCATCATGCAGCCGAGCTTAACGGAGATGCAGAACCTTTCGCTTGTGCTGTCGGGTCGCCCGGTGCAGCGTGGACCCGGACCCCGGACCGGGGACCAACCGGACAGGAGGCAGAAGTGATCGGCGGAATCGGCGCGGTACTGCGCATGGGTGTGCTCGCCCTCCTGTGGGGCTCGACCTTCCTGTGGATCAAGGTCGCGCTCGGCGGGTTCTCGCCCACCCAGGTCACGGTCGCCCGCTGTGTACTCGGCGCCGCCCTGCTGACCGTGCTGTGCCTGCTCCGCCGCCACCGGCTCCCCACCGGCCGCGCCATGTGGGGGCACATCGCGGTGGCCGCGTTCTTCTGCAACGCCCTGCCGTTCACGCTGTTCAGCATCGGCGAACAGACCGTCGACTCGGGCGTGGCCGGCGTACTGAACGCGACGACCCCGCTGTGGTCCCTGCTGATCGGGCTCGCCCTCGGCACGGAACGCGGCACCCACCCGGCCCGCCTGGTCGGGCTGCTGCTGGGCTTCGTGGGCGTACTGCTCATCTTCGCCCCCTGGCAACGCGGTGGCCTGGCGAGCTGGCACTCCCTCGTCATCCTCGGCGCGGCGGCCAGCTACGCGATCGGCTTCGCCCACATGGGTCGCACGCTCGTTGGCCGTGGCACGCCGACCATCAGCCTGTCCGCCGCCCAACTCGTCGCCGCGACCGGATGGAGCGCGCTCGGCCTGCCGTTCGCCGGCCTGGCGCCGGTGCACGCCACGCCGGCCGTGCTGATCGCCGTCGTCGTACTGGGCGTCGTGTGCACCGGGATCACGTTCCACCTCACGTACCGCATCATCGCGTCGGAGGGCGCGACCAACGCCGCCACCGTCGGGTACCTGCTGCCCGTGGTCTCCGTGGCCCTCGGCGCCGTCGTACTGCACGAGTCGCTCGGCGCACGGATCGTCGCGGGCATGCTGGTCGTACTCGTCGGCGTCGCGTTGACCCGCTGGCGCACCAGGACCCCGGCCCCCGCGCCGGCGGTGGCCGCACAGGAGAGCTGACACACCGCGGCCCTGTGACGCTGCCGGATCCCGTCGGATCGCCGACACGGCGGCCCCGGGGTGGCCGCCGCCGGATCCCGTTCGGGCGACGCGGTGGAACGCCGTACGGAGGCGTCCGGACGACCGAAATCCGACCCGGACGGGGCGGCACATCCTGCGGTCCGCACGCCGCGGGGCCAGAATCGAGGCATGGCGAAGTCGCAGACCCGGATCGAGGAACTGCTGAGGTCCCTGGGCGCCGACCGGGTCGACCACACGGGGGGCAGCCTGTACGACCACCTGCGCCGGGTCGGCGCGGTACTCGGCGCGTGGGGCGCCGACAGCGCCGTACGGGCGGCGGGCATGTGCCACGCGGCGTACGGCACGGACGGGTTCGACCACGCCCTGCTCGACCTGGCCGACCGGTCCCGGCTCCTCGGCGTGGTCGGCCCCCGCGCGGAGGCGATCGTGTACCTGTACGGCAGCTGCGACCGGAGCGCCGTGTACCCGCAGATCGGCCAGGGCGGCCCGGTGGAGTTCCGGGACCGCTTCACCGGCGAGGTGCACCGGCCCGACGAGGCGGACCTGTGTGCGTTCATGGAGATCACCGCGGCCAACGAACTCGACGTGATGGCCCACGACCCGGCGATCGCGGCGCGGCACGGAGCCGGGCTGCACCGGCTGTTCGAACGGGCGCGGGATCTGCTGTCGCCCGCCGCGCAGGACGCCTGCGCCGCCGCCGCACCGGAAGGCCCCTGACCGGATCCGAGAGGTCCGTGGGACAGCGGTGCGGCGGCGAGCGACGGAGGGTCAGGCGGGGATGTCCCGGCGGCGGAGGCCGACGAGGCCGAACGCGGTCAGGGCCGCGGTCAGCGCGACCAGCCACACCAGCGGGGTCGCGCTGACGTCGCCGCCGGGCAGCCGGGGCAGATGCGTGAACGGCGAGATGTCCAGCACCCACTGGTCGAGCCCCAGCGCGCCGCCGACCAGGCCGAGCAGTACACAGACCACCAGACCGCCCCAGGCCACCGCGACCAGGCGGGGCAGCACACCGAACAGCAGCACCGTCAGCGCGGCCAGTACCCACACCGCCGGCAGCTGGATCAGCGCACCGGCCAGGAGCCGGGGCACCTCCCGGCCGACGTGACCGGTGTTCAGGCCGTGCGTCAGGCCCGTCGCCAGGCCGGCTGCGGCAAGCGTCACCGCCGGGCCCAGCAGCGAGAACACCAGATGGCTCGCGGCCCACCGCAGCCGGCCGACCGCGGTGCTCAGTACCGGCTCGACGCGTCCGCTGGTCTCCTCGTTCCGCGCCCGCAGGGCGGCCTGGATGGCGTACCCACCCGCGATGAGCCCGAACAGGCCCATGATGCCGGCCAGGTAGCTGTCGATGAGGCCGTTCGCCCCGCCGATGCGGGCGAACGCGTCGCGCATCGTCCTGTTGTCGCCGACCAGGTCGCCGACGCCGTCGGCGAGGTAGCCGAGGATGATGCCGAGCAGCGCGAAGCCGACGGTCCAGCCGGCCAGCAGGCCACGGTGCAGCCGCCAGGCCAGCGCCAGCGGGGAGCGCAGGCCGCTCGCCGCCTCGGCCCGGCCG
>JBAUUM010000275.1:0-3134 GCA_049582705.1 Actinocatenispora sp. | reverse complement strand
GTGCACCGCGCGAGGATCGCCGCGTCGACGGCCGGCAGCTGCCGGGGCGCGCCGGTCGGCATCCGCAGTTCGGTGCCGGCGAGCGTCAGGTGCGGCGGGCGGCGCACCGGCAGCCAGGGCCGCACCTCCGGGTCGTCGGCCAGACAGGCGTCGTACGCGGCCAGCGCCCAGTACTCGAAGAACAGCTGGCGGCGCCGGGTCAGTGACGGACCGGCCTGCACCGTGACGGCGGGCGCCGACGGGTCGACGTCGACCCAGCAGACCGGGCCGAAGAAGCCGACCGTCTCGTTCTTGCCGCAGTAGCGCTGCCAGTACCGGGCCAGCGCCTCCCGCCGCTGCCGCTGCTTGGCGGACCGGCCGGTGCCGCGCAGCAGGCCGTCCAGGGCGTGCAGCGCGGACGGGTTCTGCCAGGTGATCGCCTCGCGCAGCAACGGGTCGGCGGCCAGGGTCACCGCCTGCTCGGCGATCCGGTCGCACGCGGTGGCGAACGCCGCCGCGAACTCCTCGCCGTCCGGGTCGGTGTCGGCGAGCGCCGCGCACTCCGGCGCGGTGAACAGTTCCAGGCCGTCGGCGGGGAAGCCGGCGGCGCGCAGCAGTCCCCACCGCCACAGCTGCCAGTCCGTGCCGGGCAACGGAACCAGGTGGTCGGTCATGCTTGCCCTCCCGGACGTTCGATCCAATGCCGGACACGCTGGAACGGGTACGTGGGCAGCGGCACCCGCCGGCCGGCGCCGGGATCGGCGACCGTCCCGTGGTCCCGCCACTCCGCCGCACGATGTTCGGGCGCCCCGTCGCCCGGGCGGGCACCGCGGAGGCCGGCGACGGCCTCTGGCAGGTTCCGCGCCAGTACCGCCGTCCGGGTGCCGAACACCCGGCGACCCACGGCGAGGGTGTACGCCACGTCCGCCAGTTCCGGCGGGTTCGGCCCGGACAGCCGCGCCGCGAGCCGCTCCGCGAGGTCGTCGAGCGCCCCGGGGGTCCGGGCGGACAGCGGGAGCAGCTGCCACTCACCGGTGGCCGGGGCAGCCGCGCCGTGCGGCTCGGCCGGGTGCGCCGCGCCGTGCGGCTGCGCCGAGCCGGGTGGCTGCGCCGAGCGGGGTGGCTCGGACAGCAGGACGTGGGCGCCCGTGCCGCCCAGACCGATCGAGCTGACGCCCGCGTGCCGCCCGGTCGATCCGGCCGGCCACGGCGAGGTCTTCGCGGCGACCTCGAACGGGCCGCCGGACAGGTTCAGGTCCGGGTGCGCGGAGGTGAAGTGCAGGCTCGCCGGGACCAGCCCGCGCTGCACCGCGAGCGCGGTCTTGACCAGGCCCACCACCCCGGCCGCGGCGTCCAGGTTGCCGATGTTGGTCTTCACCGACCCGAGCAGGCAGCGCCCGGCGCGGCCCCGGAACGCCTCCGCCAGCGCACGGACCTCGATCGCGTCGCCGACCGGTGTGCCGCTACCGTGCGCCTCCAGGTAGCCGATGTCGGTGGGGTCCAGGTCGGCGCAGGACATCGCCTCGGCGACGGCACTGGCCAGCCCCGACACACCCGGCGCGGCGAAACCCGCCCGCTGCGCCCCGTCGTTGCCGACCCCCCAGCCACGGATGACCGCGTACACGTGGTCGTCTCCGGCGTCGGCGAGGCGCTTGAGCACGATTGCGCCGGCGCCGGTGCCGTACAGGGTGCCGCGGGCGTCCGCGTCGAACGCGCGGAGCACGCCGTCCGGGGACAGCAGGCCGCCCTCCCGGGCCAGGTACCCGGAGGGATCCGTCGCCGCGACCGACGCGCCGCCGGCGATCGCCAGGTCGCACCGGTAGTCCAGCAGGCTCTGCGCCGCCAGGCACACCGCGACCAGCGAACTCGCGCAGGCCGTCTGCACCGCGACGCTCGGCCCGGTCAGGCCCAGCTTGTACGACACCCGCAGCGGCAGGTAGTCGGGCGCGTGGCCGGGCGGCATCAGCGCGTCCGGGTCACCGGCACGCGGCCGGGGCGCCACCGCCGGATTGCCGTACAGGTGGGCCAGGAAGTACCGGTTGGCCGACGTGCCGGTGAACACGCCCACCGGACCGTCCACACGGGACGGTTCGTGACCGGCGTCCTCCATCGCGGCCCACGCGGTCTCCAGGAACAGCCGCTGCTGCGGGTCGATCAGCGCCGCCTCGGCGGGCGGGTAACCGAAGAACTCCGCGTCGAAGTCGGCCAGCCCGTCGAGGTGACCGGAGGTGCGCACGTACCGGGGGTCGGCGAGCAGTTCCGCGTCCACACCGGCCACGCGCAGCTCGTCGTCGGTGAACGTCCGCACCGAGTCGACCTCGTCGAGCAGGTTGCGCCAGAACGTCTCCACGTCGGCCGCGCCCGGCACCCGGACGGCCATCCCGACGATGGCGATCGCGTCGTCGTCGTTCATGACCGTCCTCCCCGCGCGGCCCGGCGGCGGGCCATCCGGTCCGCCACACCGGACAGGTCGGTGCTGGGCACGGCGGCGCCGGCCAGGAACCGGGCCAGCGCCGCCACCGTCGGGTACTCGAACATCCGGGCCAGCGGGATCCGCACCGCCAGCGCCGACTCCAGCCGCCGCTGGGTACGGGCCAGCAGCAGCGAATGCCCGCCGAGGTCGAAGAAGTTCTCGTCGACCCCCACGTACGGCAGCCTCAGTTCGGCGCACCACGCCTCGGCGACGGCCCGCTGGTACGGGTCGTCCAGCGCGGCGGCCGGGGTGGCCGGCTGCCGTCGGACGGGCGGGTCGGGCAGCGCCCGCACGTCCACCTTGCCGGTCGGCGTCATCGGCAGCTCGTCGAGCAGTACCACCGTGCGCGGCACCATGAAGTGCGGCAGCCGCCCCTCCAGCGCGCGCAGCAGGGCGGTGGTCTCCACCGGAACGGGCCCGGGGCGCACGTACGCGACGATCCCGCTGTCGCGGGCAACCGCGACGGACTGCGCCACGCCGGGCTGTTCGGCCAGCGCCGCCTCGATCTCGCCCAGCTCGACGCGGTACCCGCGCACCTTCACCTGGCGGTCCACCCGGCCCAGGTGCACCAGCCGGCCGTCGGGCAGCCGGGCACCGAGGTCGCCGGTGCGGTGTTCGCGCACGCCGGCGCCGCAGTCGGTGAACGCGGGGCCGCCGGCGTAGCCGGTGGACACGTGCCGGC
>JBAUUM010000274.1:0-7393 GCA_049582705.1 Actinocatenispora sp. | reverse complement strand
ACGCCCCGGGCTCGGGAGCCCGGGGCGTTCGCTGTGGTCGGGTTGCGCTCAGGCGCGACCTACGGCTGCCGGGACTCCGGGGCCATAGAAATAAAATCGTGCGTCGAACGTCACGGCCCGAGTATGCCACAGCCCATGCCGGGGTCCCGGCGTTCCGCTGCGGACAGGGCGGGCCATCCGGTCATACCGGGCGCCGTACCTCCGCGGTCCGCGCGGGCAGCGAGCGACCCGCGGTCCGGGAGGAGCGAGGTCTCCCGGACCGCGGGCCTTGAGGGGATCGTGTTCAGCTCGCGAACGACTCGAACCTGATCAGAAGGTGACCGACCAGGAGTCGATGTAGCCGGTGTCACCGCTGTACACGTCGGTGACCTTCAGCGACCACGTGCCGTTCTTCGTCTCGTCCGAGGCGTCCACCGCGTACGTGGCGTCCACGTTGTCCGCGCTGTCGCCGGAGTTCGGGGACTTCAACGTCAGGTGGTCACCCTTGGGCGAGTAGATCTCGATCTGCAGGTCGCCGCGGTAGGTGTGCTTGATGTGCACCGCGATCTGCATGTTCGTGCTGGCGTTGCCGGCGCAGCCGGTCACGTTGATGGAGCTGGTGACCGTACCGGCGTCCGGGATGTTGCTGTTGGTGTCGTTGGTCTGCGAGGTGCAGTCACCCGGCGGGTCGGTCGGGTCGCCGCCGCCGCAGCTGTCGCTGCCGGAGACGCTGACCGCGGACCACGCCGCCTGGATGGCCTTGTACTCGGTGCCGCACTGGCCGTACAGGTCGGTCGCGGACTTCAGCGTGTCGACGCGCGCCTGGGCGTACGTCTCCTCGCTGTTGTAGTACGCGTCGAGCGCGTGGTACCAGATCTTCGCGGCCTTGGTCCGGCCGATGCCGGTCACGGTCGAGCTGTTGCAGGTGGGGCTGTTGCCGTAGGCGGTGGAACCGCTGCCCTCGGCGGCGAGGAAGAAGAAGTGGTTGCCCACGCCGGAGGAGTAGTGCGGGTCCGAGTTCGGCACGGACGACGACCAGCAGTTGAACGAGATGCCGTCCTTGTGCGGGTCGTACATGTACCGCAGCGGCGTGCCGTCACCGTTGATGTCGATCTCTTCGCCGATGTCGTAGTCGCCGGGGTCGTTGGCGTTGTTGGCGGAGAACTCGACCATGGTGCCGAAGATGTCGCTGTTGGCCTCGTTGATGCCGCCGACGTCACCGGAGTAGTCCAGGTTGGCGAGCGCCTCGGCGACACCGTGGGACATTTCGTGACCGGAGACGTCGATCTCGACCAGCGGCGCGTTGTTGCCGGAGCCGTCGCCGTAGGTCATCTGGGCGCCGTCCCAGAACGCGTTCACGTAGTTGTTGCCGTAGTGCACGCGGGAGGGGACACCCTGGCCGTTGCCGAAGATGCCGTTACGGCCCTGCTCGTTCTTGTAGTAGTCGAACGTGAGGGCGGCACCGTAGTGCGCGTCCACCGCGGCGCTGGCGCGGTCGGAGTTGCTGCCGTTGCCCCACACGTTGTCCGTGTCGGTGAAGGTGGCGCACGAGCTGGTGCCGTTGTGCAGGTCGCAGGTGTAGCCGTTGCCGTGCGACGGGTCCTTCATCGAGTACGAGGGGGTGGTGTCGACGGACACCGTACCGACGAAGATGCCGTGGCCGGTGCCGGCGACGTTCTCGACCTCGTCGAACGACCGGATGCTCTTACCGGTGTCGGCGTTGACCAGGACGTGCGCCCGGCTGGGGGTCTGGCCGTCGGCCTGGAAACCGGTGACCACGGTGTCGTACGCGAGCACCGGGGTGCCCTTGGCGGCGTCGATCACCAGGGTCGGGGTGCCGACGCCGGTGACCTTGCCCTTGTGCGCGGCGCGTGCGACGCCGGCGGCGGTCGTGGCGGACACCGACGCGGTGGTGTCCGCGGTGATGACCTTGTCCTGCGCCACGGACGCGCCCTGGTAGCTACCGCTGGGCGCGTTGTGCACGATGAAGTCGCCGCCGTAGACCTTGAGACCGTGGTAGGTCCGGTCGTAACGGACGTGGGTGGCACCGCTGGGGTCGGTGATCACCCGGCTGACGTGGAACGTGTCGGCGCTGGAGGCGCGGACGGCACTGCGGTGCGTGTCGAGAGCGGCGGTGGCCCGCTCGACTGCCGTGGACCGGCTGGGGCTGGCCGGTTGGGCGGATGCGGTCGCCGTCAGCCCGACGCCGAGACCTCCGGCGACCAGGACTGCGGCTCCCACGGCGGCGAGGGTTCTGTTCACCCTGTGCCTCCCTGACTGTGAGGGGATGTGGCTGTTGCCACGAATGGGGTATAACAGCGCGATGATTCGTCGTAAAGAGATCCTTAATCCGGACTTAATATAAGCACCTGTAATCGGGTACTTTGTCCGTTGCGGGTTCCCGACATGGCGTGATTATGACGCCGTGGGATGCAGGGCCCGGAACTGTCGCTTTCCGGGATTTGACTACTCTGCGCACCGCCCGTTTTTTGATGGTTCCGGGCCCTTTTCCCGCGGTCCGTGGAAACGCTATTTCCGAATGGCGCAGACGCCGTCGCTGCCGGAGACGGCGACCGCCGACCACGCCGCCTGGACCGCCCGGTACTCGGTCCCGCAGTGGCCGTACAGGTCACCGGCCGCCGCCAGCGTGTCGGCCCGCGCCTGGGCGTACGTCTCCTCGCTGGTGAAGTACACGTTCAGCGCCCGGAACAGGATCGCGGCGACCGTGTCCCGGCCGACGCCCGTGACGGTGGAGCCGTTGCAGGTGGGGCTCGTGCCGTACCGGGTGGCGCCACTGCCCTCGGCGGCGAGGAAGAAGAAGTGGTTGCCCACGCCGGAGGCGTAGTGCGGGTCGGCCGGCGGCACCGCCGACGACCAGCAGTCGAAGGACCCGCCGTCCAGCGACGGGTGGTACAGGTACCGCACCGGCGTGCCGTTCCCGAAGATCTCGCCGACGGTGTAGTCGCCGGGGTCGACCGCGTTGTCGGCGGAGAACTCGATCATGGTGCCGAAGATGTCGCTCAGGGACTCGTTGATGCCGCCCACGTCGCCGGTGTAGCCGAGGCCGGCGATCGCCTGGGTGTATCCGTGGGTGATCTCGTGACCGGTGATGTCCAGTTCGATCGGCGGGTTGCCACCACCGTCGCCGTAGGTCATCTGGGTGCCGTCCCAGAACGCGTTCAGGTAGTTGTTGCCGTAGTTCACCCGCGAGACGATGCCGGCGCCGTCGCCGAGCACGCCGCTGCGCCCGAAGTTGTCCTTGTAGTAGTCCCAGGTCACCCCGGCCCCGTACTGGGCGTCGACCGCGACGCCGGACCAGTCGTTGTTGTCGTCGGTGGCGATCGGGCAGCCGCTCGTGCCGTGGTGCAGGTCGCAGGTGTAGCCGTTGCCCCGGGTCGGGTCCTTCAGCAGGTACAGCGGGTCCGCGTACGTCGTGTCCAGCGGCACCGTGCCGACGTGCAGCCCGTGCCCGGTGCCGCGGACCGTCTCGATCTCGTCGAACGACCGGATCGTCGCGCCGGTGTCGGCGTCGACCAGGACATGGTCCCGACTCGGGGTCCGCCCGTCGGCCTGCACGCCGCTGACCACCGTGTCGTACGCGAGGCGGGGCACGGCTCCCACGGCGTCGACCACCAGCCTCGGTGCCGCGACGCCGGTGGTCCTGCCGTGCTGCGCGGCCCGGGCCTTCGCCACCGCGGCGCCGGCCGTGATCGCGGGCATGGTGTCGACGGTGATCGGCCGTTGCTGCGCCACCGACGCGCCCAGGTACGAGCCGTCCGCCCGGGTGTGGACGACGATGTCGCCGCCGTAGACCGTGAGGCCGTGGTAGGTCCGGTCGTAGCGGACGTGGGTGGCGCCGTCGGGGTCGGTGACCACCCGGTCGACGTGGAACGCGTCCGCGCCGGTGGCGTGGACGGCGGTGCGGTGCGCGTCGAGCGCGGTGCTGGCGCGGTCGACTGCCGTGGGCCGGCCGGGGCCGGCCGGTCGGGCGGACGCGGTGGCCGTGGGGCCGACGCCGAGACCTCCGGCGACGAGCCCTGCGGCGACCAGGACCGCGGTGCCCACGGCGGCGAGGGTTCTGCTCACCCTGTGCCTCCAGACTGTGAGGGGATCGTGGCTGTTACCACTGGTTCGGGGTCTAACAGGCACTCCCGCCGAGGTAAAGACCCGTTGCTCCTTTGTGGGTACCGTCCTCCCGTCCGTCCCCCGATGTCCCTGGTGTGCGCCCCGCCGGGTGGTGGGCGCATCAAGGACGGGTTTGTCGGGGCGGCGGCATAGACTCAGCCGCGATGCATGCGCTCTTCGAAGTACCTCCAGTCGGCCCCATCCCGCAGCCGGCGACCGGCCGCCCGTCCTACGACCGGTCCCCGGACGAGCTGTTGCGTGGGCTCAACACGCAGCAGCGGGCCGCCGTCGTGCACACCGGCACGCCGCTGCTGATCGTGGCCGGCGCCGGGTCCGGCAAGACCCGTGTGCTGGCCCACCGCATCGGTTACCTGCTGGCCGCCCGCGACGTGACCCCCGGCGAGATCATGGCGATCACGTTCACGAACAAGGCCGCCGGCGAGATGAAGGAACGGGTCGGCGCGCTGGTCGGGCCGCGCGCCCGGCGCATGTGGGTGTCCACGTTCCACTCCGCGTGCGTACGGATCCTGCGCGCCGAGCACGAGCACGTCGGGCTGAAGTCGACGTTCTCGATCTACGACGCGGACGACTCGCGCCGGCTCATGCAGATCGTCGCCCGCGAGCTCGACCTGGACCCGAAGCGCTACCCGGCCAGGTCGCTGGCCGCGCAGGTGTCGAACCTGAAGAACGAGCTGGTCGACCCGGAGACGTTCGCCGCCCGGGCGTCCGGGCCGGCGGAGCGTGCGCTCGCCGAGGCGTACACGGGCTACCAGCAGCGGCTGCGGCAGGCCCACGCGCTCGACTTCGACGACCTGATCATGACCACCGTGCACCTGCTGCAGGCGTTCCCCGCCGTCGCCGAGCACTACCACCGTCGGTTCCGGCACATCCTGGTCGACGAGTACCAGGACACCAACCACGCGCAGTACGTGCTGGTCAAGGAGCTGGTCGGGTCGGCCGCGGCGACCGGCGGCGACGCGCCGGGTCCGGCCGAGCTGTGCGTCGTGGGCGACGCGGACCAGTCGATCTACGCGTTCCGCGGCGCGACGATCCGCAACATCATGGAGTTCGAGCGCGACTTCCCCGACGCGGAGACCGTGCTGCTGGAACAGAACTACCGCTCGACCCAGACGATCCTCACCGCCGCCAACCAGGTCATCTCGCGCAACACCGAGCGCAAGCCGAAGAACCTGTGGAGCGACTCCGGCACCGGGGAGAAGATCGTCGGCTACGTCGCCGACAACGAGCACGACGAGGCCGACTGGGTCGGCCGGGAGATCGACCGGCTGGTCGACGACGGCGACATCCGCCCCGCCGACGTGGCGGTCTTCTACCGCACCAACGCGCAGTCCCGGGTGTTCGAGGACATCTTCATCCGGGTCGGCCTGCCCTACAAGGTCGTCGGCGGGGTGCGCTTCTACGAGCGCAAGGAGGTCCGGGACGCGCTGGCGTACCTGCGGGCCGTGGCGAACCCCGACGACCTGGTCAGCGTCCGGCGGATCCTCAACACCCCGCGCCGGGGCATCGGGGAACGCGCCGAGGCGTGCGTCGACGCGCTGGCCACCCGGGACAAGATCTCGTTCGGCGCCGCGCTGGAGCGGGCCGGCGAGGCCCCCGGGATCTCGTCACGTGCGGTCAAGGGCATCGGGGACTTCGTCGCCATGATGGCCGAGGTACGGCAGATGGCGGCCACCGAACCCCCGGAGGACGTACTGGAGGCGGTGCTGGCGCGCTCGGGCTATCTCGCCGAGCTGGAGGCCAGTGAGGACCCGCAGGACGCCGGCCGGGTGGAGAACCTGCAGGAACTCGTCAGCGTGGCCCGCGAGTACACCGAGCGGGTCCAGCGGGTCGCGGCGGAGCGGGAGTCCGTCGAGGACCAGGGCGACGAGGAGGAGGTCGAGGAGACGCCGACGCTGGCCGGTTTCCTCGAACAGGTCGCGCTGGTCGCCGACGCCGACGAGATCCCCACCGAGGACGCCGAGCACAGCGGTGTCGTCACGCTGATGACCCTGCACACGGCCAAGGGCCTGGAGTTCCCGGTGGTGTTCCTGACCGGCATGGAGGACGGCGTCTTCCCGCACATGCGGTCGATGGGCGACAAGCGCGAGCTGGAGGAGGAACGCCGACTCGCCTACGTCGGCATCACCCGCGCGCGGCAGCGCCTCTACATCTCGCGGGCGGTGACCCGTTCCGCGTGGGGGCAGCCGCAGTACAACCCGGAGTCCCGGTTCGTCGCGGAGCTGCCGGCCGAGCTGATGGACTGGGCCCGCACCGCGGACGCGTACACGAGCTGGTCGGCCCGCGGCGGCGTGGGTCGCGGCGAGACGGTGGCCGCGGGCGGGCCGAAGAGCCGTCAGCTGGCGGAGCGGCTCGGCCTGGATCCGGGCCTGGTCACGGCGGCCAGCGAGATGAAGCAGGTGCCGTCGCTGGCGCCGGGTGACCGGATCAACCACGACCGGCACGGGCTCGGCCGGGTGGTCGCCGTACAGGGCTCCGGCCCGCGTGCCCAGGCCCAGATCGACTTCGGCGATCAGACGATGTGGATCGTGCTGCGGCACGCGCCGGTGGAGAAGATCTGAGAGCTCCATTGTGGACAGCGCGGCTACGTTATCCACAATGGAGCTTTCGGTGCCGCGTCCCGACGTCTGCGGCCGCGGCTCGGCGCGGTCAGCCGCTGTGCGCGACGATGTTCAGCCCGTGCGCCCGCAGGAAGGGCAGCGGGTTGAACGGGATGCCGTTGCGCCGCAGCTCGAAGTGGCAGTGCGGTCCGGTCGAGTCACCGGTACTGCCGGAGAACGCGATGAGCTGGCCGCGCCGTACGTGCTGGCCGGGCGCCACCACGACCCGCGAGTTGTGACCGTAGACGGTGGAGAGGCCGTGGCCGACGTTGATCTCCACGCCGTTGCCGTACCCGCCGTCCCAGCCGGCGATGCTCACGGTGCCGGAGTGCGCGGCGTGCACCGGCAGGCCCGTACCGATCGCGAGGTCGACCCCGGGGTGGTTGGTGCCCCAACGCGGACCGAAGCGCGATGTGAGGGTGTAGTTGTGGACCGGCAGCGTCCAGGACGACCGGTGCACGTGGTGGTGCCGGTCGTGGTGTCGCGTGGACCGGTGCTGTGCCGTACGGGTGTGTCCGCCGTGCCGGTGGTGCCCTTTCGGCGAGTGCTCCGCGTGCTGCCGGGCCCTGGTCGGGTGCTGGCCGGCCGCCCGGTGGTGCGTCGTGCCCGGGTGCGAGCCGTGCCGCGACCGGGCCCTGCCACGACCCGCCCGGCCCGCGAGGGTCCGGTGC
>JBAUUM010000273.1:0-2168 GCA_049582705.1 Actinocatenispora sp. | reverse complement strand
CGTTGGGCTGACGGCACGGCCGCTTGACCGCGCCTCGTACCGTCACCGGGGTCACGGATCGGAGGGACCTCGATGACGGTGCCTGGGAGCGCGGTACTGCTGTCCGGAGTGGTCGGGTCCACCGCGTACGGTCTGGCCGGACCGCACTCCGACATCGACCGGCTCGGCGTGTTCGCGGTGCCGACCACGGCGCTGCACGGGCTGCACCCGCCGACCGAGAGCCACGTGACCACGCGCCCCGACGTGACGCTGCACGAGGCGCGCAAGTGGTGCCGGCTCGCGCTGGGCGGCAACCCGACCGTCACCGAACTCGTCTGGCTGCCCGACGACCTGTACGAGACCCGCACCCCGCTCGGCGACGACCTGATCGGCATCCGGGACACGTTCCTGTCCGCGGGCCGGGTCCGGGACGCCTACCTCGGGTACGCGGCGCAGCAGTTCCGCAAGATCGAGCGCCGGGTGGACGGCACCGTTTCCGCACAGGGCGGCGCCCGGAACACCGACACCGGGCCGATCGGTGGCCGGGACTCCGACGCTGAACCGGCCGGTGGCCGGGACTCCGATGCTGAGCCGGCCGGTGGCCGGGACTCCGACGCCGAGCCGGCCGGTGGCCGGGACAAGGTGGCCAAGCACGCGCGGCACCTGGCCCGGCTCGTGCACCAGGGCCGGCAGCTGTACACGACCGGCCGGGTGGACATCCGGCTGACCGACCCGCAGTGGTTCCTGGACTTCGGCCGGCGGGTCGCGGACGGCGGTCTCGACGAGGCCCGGCGGTACGTCGCGGACGCCGAGGCCGACTTCGCCGACGCGCGTACCCCGCTGCCGGAACGCCCCGACGAGTCGGCGGCGGAACGCTGGCTGCGGGCCGTCCGCGCCGCGCACCTCGGCCGGTACAGTCCGGTCGGCTGAGCCGTCCCGCACGGCGCGGCACGCCGTCATCCGTACCCGTCCGCCGCGATCGGCGCCGCGCCGATCCGGACTCCCCCCGATCGTGGCGGTGGTCCGGACCGGCACCGGTCGCTCAGTCCCGGGCCAGCTTCACGTCCAGATCCCGTTCCAGGTGGCGGAGGGCGGCGTCCTCCAGCGCCTGCGGCCAGTCGGCGCCGGACCGCGCGGCCAGCTCGCGGGCCACCGGCAGGAACAGTTCCGCGCAGGCCACGTGGAACCGCAGCGCGGACTCCCGGGTCGCCTCGACGGGCGGCAGCGCGGCCAGCGCCTCGTACCGCTCCGGCGGCAGCAGCGCGGCCAAGTGCAGCGCGCCGCCACGGTCCGCGACCGCGACATCCTCCGTGTACAGCCGGATCAGCAGCGTGCGCAGCAGTCCCGCACCGGCGGCGGCCACCACGTACTCGCGCCGACCCAGGACCACCGGCAGCAGTCCCAGTACCCGCAGGAACTCGGTGCTCAGGGCCGCGACCCGGTCCGCTGACGGGGCCAGCGGCGGGCCTTCGTCGCCGAGCCGGTCGGCCAGGCCGTCGTGGTCGAACAGCGGCCGGACCGCGTCCCGGGGCCGCTCCGACACGTCGTCCGGCGTACCGACGGACAGGTCGAAACGCAGCCAGTCCGCGGTGACGTGCGTGAAGATCCGCTTCCCCAGGCCCTGCCGGAGCACGATGTCGGCGACCTTGCCGGACGCCTCGGGCCACGCCTCGGCGAACGCGTCGATGTCCTCCGGCGCGACGACGGCCCACACGTCGACGTCGCTGTACTCGTCATCGGTGCCACGCCCGATGCTGCCCACCAGCCACGCGGCCCGCACCATCGGCTCCGCGCGTAACACGTCCGCGATCCGTTCGATGAGCTCGTCCCGTTCCATGCACTCTCCCCGTGGTCGACGTGAGCCCAGTGTCCTCCTCGCGTTACGTCACGGACATCCGGCCCTTAGCACGTTAGGACGTCAGAACGGTTCCCGGCGGATCCCGCTCCACGGTCAGGTCCCGTGGGTTGAGGGCCGGAGCGCGGTCCCTGGTGCTGTCCACAGGGCACCCCGGGTGGGTCGCCGGATGTCCTTGCCGCGTCCGACCGGACAGGCTTACTTCCGATGACCGCTGATGGGGAGTACGGAATGAAGCGAATACTGCGGGCACTGGTGACCACGACGACGGCCCTGGTGGTACTGGCCGCACCGGCCGCCGCCGCCGCGCGGGCCGGAACGGACCGCACCGGGC
>JBAUUM010000272.1:0-6196 GCA_049582705.1 Actinocatenispora sp. | reverse complement strand
GATCAGGCTGGCCCGGCCGTCCGCCGGGTCGGCCTCGCGGACCACGTAGCCGGCCGCCTCCAGCGCCGCCACCACCCGGGTCATGGTGGGCGCCCGGACACCCTCCCGGCCGGCCAGATCACCCGGCCGGAGCGGGCCGAAGGAGACGATGGTGGCCAGCGCCGCGACCGCGGAGTGACCCATCGGCGCCGGCGCCTCGCGGCGCAGCGTCCGGTTGAGCCGGGACAGCGCCACGAACAGGCGACTCGCGACATCCTCGCAGCGCGGTTCGTCCGCTGCCGGCTTCTCCCCCACTGCGTACACCTCGTCTCGTCATGACGACGACGGCCAAGCCTAGGCCACCTCGGACCGGAGCGGCTGCTCCACGTCCCGCGGCGGCGTACGACGCCGCCCGTCCAGCATCGAGGCCACCGCGCCGACCAGCATCATCAGGGCCGCCGCGCTGAACACCACGAGCAGTCCGGTGTGCACCGGGCCGGAGATCAGGTGCGGGAAGAACTCCTTGCCGGTCAGGGTGGCCTGCTGGTGCGCGGTCAGGCCGTGCAGCACGGCCGGCGGCAGCAGCGACTGGATCGGGTTGTAGCCGAGGAACGCGGCGAACAGGCTGCCCACCGGCGGCAGGTTGCCGACCTGCTCGGCGGCGGCCGTCGGGACGCCCTGCTGTTCCAGCCCGTGGGTGAGCGTGGCGGGCAACGTCGCGGCAAGCCCGAGGATCATCAGCGAGAAGAAAATACCGATCGACAGCGCCATCCCCGAGTTCTGGAACGTGCCGCGCATCCCGGACGCCGCTCCCCGCTGGTGGGCGGGCACGCTGCTCATCACCCGGGACGTGTTCGGCGAGGAGAAGATGCCCGAGCCGATGCCGTTGACGGCCAGCAGCACCGCGAAGATCCAGTACGGGAAGTCGACCGGCAGCAGCATCATGCCCAGGAACGTGACGGCCACGATGACCAGCCCACCGGAGGCGAACAGCCGCTGGCCGAACCGGTCCGACAGGTGTCCCGACACCGGGCCGGCGGCGAGGAACCCGATGGTCAGCGGCAGCATGTAGATGCCGGCCCACAGCGGAGTGTCGGCGTAGTCGAAGCCGTGCAGCGGCAGCCAGATCCCCTGCAGCCAGATGATCAGCATGAACTGCAGGCCACCCCGGCCGACGGCGGACAGCAGCACCGCGAAGGTACCGGCGGTGAACCGGCGGATCTTGAACAGCGCCAGGTGGAACATCGGCTGGTCGACCCGGGACTCGATGACGCAGAACGCGACCAGCAGCGCCACCCCGACGAGGACACCGCCGTCGACCTTCGGGTTGGTCCAGCCGGTGGGGTGCCCGCCGTAGGGCTGGATGCCGTACGTGATGGCGGCCAGCAGGATGGACAGCCCGGCGGCGAAGGTGATGTTGCCCGGCCAGTCCAGCTTGCCCTTGCGGCGCTCACCCAGTTCGTGCAGTGACGTGTACGACCAGATCGTGCCCACCAGCCCGATCGGCACGCTGACCAGGAAGACCGCCCGCCAGTTCCACTCGCTGAGCAGACCGCCGATGATCAGGCCCAGGAAGGATCCGGCGATCGCGGCGACCTGGTTGACGCCCAGCGCCATGCCCCGCTGCCGCTCGTCGAACGCGTCGGTGAGGATGGCGGTGGAGTTGGCGAACAGCATCGCGCCGCCCACTCCCTGCACCACCCGCCAGAGGATGAGCCACAGCGCACCCGACTGGCCGTGCATCGGGTCCAGGGACAGCGCCACGGACGCCGCGGTGAACACCACGAAGCCGCCGTTGTAGATCCGGACCCGGCCGAACATGTCGCCGAGCCGGCCGACGGACACCACGAGCACCGCCGACACGAGCAGGAAGCCCATGATCATCCAGAGCAGGTAGCTGACGTTGCCGGGTTCGAGCGGGTTGAGCCCGATGCCGCGGAAGATCGCCGGCAACGAGATGATCACGATCGAGGAGTTGATCGTGGCGATCAGCATCCCCATCGTGGTGTTCGACAGGGCGACCCACTTGTACCGGGGATGGTCCCGGTTGAAGCGGGTTCGTCGGGTCCTCCCCCACCGGCGTGTGGTGCGGTCCTCGGGCTGCGCGGCATCGCTCATGCGTCGGAAACCTCCGGCACCCCAGCTTACTTACTTCGTACTAACTAACAAGTTTTCCGCGGCGACTGTCCGGTCACATCTCCCGAGCGGATGCCCCTCGGGAACGGCGACCGGGCCGGCTCACCCGATCCTGCCCGCTCAGCCCAGTACGCGCCTCGGGGCTCCGTCGAGCCAGCCCACGATGTCGTCGACCGCGTCGCCGTAGAACTGCGCGTACGTCGCCCGGGTGACGTACCCCAGGTGCGGCGTGGCCAGCACGTTCGGCATGCCACGCAGCAGGTCGTCGGCGGGCAGCGGCTCCACGTCGTACACGTCCAGGCCGGCACCCGCGAACCAGCGCTCGGTCAGCGCGCGCAGCAGCGCGGCGCGCTCGACGATCGGCCCGCGGGACGTGTTGACCAGGAACGCGTCCGGGCGCATCCGGCGCAGCAGCGCCTCGTCGACCAGCCCCCGGGTACTGTCCGACAACACCAGGTGGATCGAGACCACGTCGCTGTCGGCGAACAGCTCCTCGACGCTTCCCGCCAGGCGCGCGCCGCCGGCCTCGGCCCGCTCGGCGGTCAGGTGCGGGCTCCACGCCAGTACGTCCATGTCGAACGCCCGGCCGATCGCCGCGACCCGGCCGCCGAGGCGGCCCAGCCCCAGCACGCCGAGCGTGCGACCGGACAGGTCGACGCCGACGGTGCTCTGCCAGGGCCCGCCGGTACGGAAGGCCTCCGCCTCGGTGAGCAGGTGCCGGCTCAGGCCGAGGATCAGCGCCCAGGTCAGCTCAGCGGTCGCGCCCGCCGACCCTCGGGTGCCGCAGACGGTCACCCCGTGCGCGGCGGCCGAGGCCAGGTCGATCGACGCGTTACGCATGCCGGTGGTCACCAGGAGCCGGAGGTCGGGCAGCGCGTCGAACAGCTCCGCCGGGAACGGGGTCCGTTCCCGCATCGCCACCACGATCTGGCAGCCGCGCAGGGCCCCGGGCAGCTCCGCCGGGGACAGGTGCCGGCCGAGCCGGACGACCTCCACCCGGTCCCGCAGCGGTGACCAGTCCGCCGAAGAGGTCGCCACGTCCTGATAGTCGTCGAGCACCGCGCATCGCATCGTCGTCACACCGGCCACGATGCCAGCCCTGCCGACCTCAGCGGTCGACGACCTCCCGCCAGGCGTCGGCGAGCAGCTGCCGGGTGTCGGCCAGCAGCTGCGGCAGCACCTTCGTGGCACCGATCACCGGCATGAAGTTGGTGTCCCCGATCCAGCGGGGGACCACATGCTGGTGCAGGTGCCCGGCGATGCCCGCCCCGCCGGCGGCACCCTGGTTCATGCCCACGTTGAAACCGTTGGCGCCACTGGAATGCCGTACCGCCCGGATCGCGAGCCGGGTGAAGTGGCTGAACTCGACCAGTTCCTCGTCGGTCAGGCCGGTGTAGTCCGGCTCGTGCCGGTACGGGCAGACCATCAGGTGCCCGGAGTTGTACGGGTACAGGTTCAGCAGCGCGTAGACGTGCTCGCCGCGCGCGACGATCAGCCCGTCGGCGTCCGGCAGGGACGGCGCCCGGCAGAACGGGCAGCCGGTCGGGTCCGAGTCCGGCCCGGTCGGCTTGTTCTCGCCCCGGATGTACGCCATCCGGTACGGCGTCCACAGCCGGTCGAGCCCGTCGTCGTCGCCGGCACCGTCCTGGCGTGCCACCTCGTCAGCCGTCACGGCACCCGATCCTACGGGCCGTCCGGGTCCGGAAAGAGGTGGCGGTCGGCCACCGTGGTACCGCGGTCGCCGCGGCGCTGATCGGTGAGGCGCTGCGCCGGCTGCACGCCGGCGGCGACCGGACGGTGACGCTGCACGTCGACGTCGACAGCCCGGGCGCCGCCGCCCGGTACCGGGCACTCGGCTTCGACGGACGGGCCGCCGGGCCCGGTTCCGTCCCGGCTGAGCGCCGGGTGGGGCCGCCACGGACACGCCGTGGCGACCCGGCCGCTCAGCCCGCCGACGGCCCGACGTTGGTGCGGCTACGCACCACGTCGACCACGTGCGCGACGGCCTCGTCCAACGGCATCGCGTTGCGCTGCGAGCCGTCCCGGTACCGGAACGACACGGTGTCACCGGACACGTCGTCGTCGCCGGCGATCGCCATGAACGGGATCTTCTGCTTCTGCGCGTTGCGGATCTTCTTCTGCATCCGGTCGTCCGCGGTGTCCACCTCGGCCCGGACGCCCTGCTCGCGCAGCCGCGCGACGAACTGCTCCAGGTATTCGGAGTGGTCGTCGCGGATCGGGATGCCGACCACCTGCACCGGCGCGAGCCAGGCCGGGAAGGCCCCCGCGTAGTGCTCGGTGAGTACCCCGAAGAACCGTTCGATCGAGCCGAACAGCGCGCGGTGGATCATGATGGGCTGCTGCCGGGACCCGTCCGCCGCCTGGTACTCCAGTCCGAAGCGCTTCGGCTGGTTGAAGTCCAGCTGGATGGTCGACATCTGCCAGCTGCGGCCGATGGCGTCCTTGACCTGCACCGAGATCTTCGGCCCGTAGAACGCCGCGCCGCCCGGGTCGGGCACCAGCTTCAGCCCCGAGTCCTCCGCCGCCTGACGCAGCGCCTCCGTGGCCGACTCCCACTCCTCCGGCGCGCCGATGAACTTCTCCGAGTCGCCCCGGGTGGACAGCTCCAGGTAGAAGTCGTCCAGGCCGTAGTCGCGCAGCAGGTCCAGTACGAAGGTGAGCAGGTTGCGCAGCTCGCCCTGCATCTGCTCACGGGTGCAGTAGATGTGCGAGTCGTCCTGCGTCATTCCCCGCACCCGGGTCAGGCCGTGCACCACACCGGACTTCTCGTACCGGTAGACCGTGCCGAACTCGAACATCCGCAGCGGCAGCTCCCGGTACGAGCGGCCCCTGGACCGGAAGATCAGGTTGTGCATCGGGCAGTTCATGGCCTTGAGGTAGTACTCCGCGCCCTCCAGCTCCATCGGCGGGTACATGGTGTCCGCGTAGTACGGCAGATGCCCGGAGGTCTCGAACAGGTGCGCCTTGGTGATGTGCGGGGTGTTGACGAACTCGTACCCGGCCTCCTCGTGCCGGCTGCGCGAGTAGCCCTCCATCTCGCGGCGGATGATGCCGCCCTTGGGGTGGAAGACGGCGAGGCCGGAGCCCAGTTCGTCGGGGAAGCTGAACAGGTCCAGCTCGGCACCGAGCCTGCGGTGGTCGCGCCGGGCCGCCTCCTCCAGCAGCTTCAGGTAGTCCTTGAGCTCGTCGCGGGTCGGCCACGCGGTGCCGTAGATGCGCTGGAGCTGCGGGTTGCGCTCGCTGCCCCGCCAGTACGCGGCGGCGCTGCGCATCAGCTTGACCGCCGGGATCATCCGGGTGGTCGGCAGGTGCGGTCCCCGGCACAGGTCGGTCCAGGCGCGGTCGCCGGACTTCGCGTTCACGTTGTCGTACATGGTCAGCGCGCCGGCGCCCACCTCGACGGACGCGCCCTCGGCGGCCTCCGCCGCGTCGGAGCCCTTCAGGTCGATCAGCTCGAGCTTGAACCGCTCCTGGGCCAGTTCCTTGCGGGCCTCGTCGTCGGAGATGGGCCGGCGGTGGAACTGCTGACCGGCCTTGATGATCTCCTGCATCTTCTTCTCGATCTTCGCCAGGTCCTCCGGCGTGAACGGCCGGTCCGGCAGGAAGTCGTAGTAGAAGCCGTTCTCGATCGGCGGGCCGATGCCCAGCAGCGTGCCGGGGAACAGTTCCTGTACGGCCTGCGCCATCACGTGCGCCGCGGAGTGCCGCAGCACGTTCAGCCCGTCGGGACTGCCCAGCGACACGGGCTCGACCTCGGTGTCGGTCTCCGGCGTCCAGGCCAGATCGCGCAGGTCTCCCGGCGTGCCGGTGGCACGTTCCCGGACCACCACGATGGAATTCGGGCCGGTCGTCGGCAGCCCCGCTGCGGCGACAGCGTCGGCGGCCGTCGTTCGCGCCGGCACGAGGACGGAGGTGATCTCACTCCCCTGGGCGGCGGAACCGGGTGCGGGCACGATGCTCTCCTCCATGGTGGGCCTGGATGCCGGGCCCGGAGGGCCCGTGGCCGGACCCCACGATGCTATCGAGGCGGGTGAGCCGGCCCGGCGCCGCCGCCCAGGTC
>JBAUUM010000271.1:0-3959 GCA_049582705.1 Actinocatenispora sp. | reverse complement strand
CTCGTGGCATCGGCAGCACTCGTGGCATCGGCGGCGCTCGCAGCACCGGCGGCGCAGCCGGCGCGCGTGACACTGCCGACGGGAGCGCCGAGGGTGTCGGCGAGCACGGCGCGCTGGGTGGGCCGGGCCGCCTCGTAGCGCTCGGCGCCGAGGTCGGTGAGCTGGACGAAGATGCCCCGACGATCGAGGTCGCAGAGCCCGCGCAGGACCAGGCCGTGCCGTTCCATCCGGGCGATGAGGCGCGATCCGGCGCTCTGACTGAGGGTCAGCACGTCGGTCAGCTCCTGCGCGCGGTACTTGTCCTTCCCACCGCGGACGAGCAGCTCCAACGCCTCGAACTCGCTGATGCCGATGTCGTGCCGCTCCTGGAGTTCGCGCTCCAGAGCGCAGGTGACCGCGGCGTGCCTCGCGAGCAGCTCGTGCCACTCGTCCACCAGGCGGAGTTCGGCGTCCGTGTCCACGGCGCCCACGGTAACACATGTGCACGCATTAAATGCGTCACAATTAAATGCGTTGGCATTACATGCAGGCGCATGTAGGTTCGCAACCATGAACCTCCCGGATCCCGCACCGACCACCACGCCCCGCTGGAACGCCCGCCTGTGGGCGGTTCTGCTGGTGACCTGCATGGTCGTCGCGCTCGACGGCCTCGATGTCTCCATGGTCGGCGTCGCGCTGCCGTCGATCCGGACCGATCTCGGCCTGTCCACCTCGACCCTGCAGTGGGTCGTCAGCGGCTACGTCCTGGGCTACGGCGGGCTCCTGCTCCTCGGTGGGCGGGCCGCCGACCTGCTCGGCCGTCGGCGGGTGTTCCTCGTCGCGTTGGCCGTGTTCGCGGCGGCCTCGCTGCTGGGCGGGCTGGTCAGCGACGGCTCGCTGCTGATCGCCGCGCGCTTCGTCAAGGGCATCGCCGCGGCCTTCACCGCACCCGCGGCGCTGTCCATCGTGACGACCACGTTCCCGGAGGGCCCGGGCCGTAACCGCGCGCTGTCCATCTTCGGCGTCTTCGGCGCCAGCGGCTTCTCCTTCGGTCTGGTCGCCTCCGGCCTGCTGACCGAGGTCGGCTGGCGCTGGACCTTCCTGCTTCCGCTGCCGCTCGCGTTGGTCACCCTGGCGCTGGCCGTGCGCATCATCCCGGACACCGGCCGGGTCGAGCAGCGCGGTGGTTACGACGTGCCGGGCGCGGTCACCGGGGTGGCGACCGCCCTGCTCCTGGTGTTCACCGTGGTCAGCGCTCCGGCGGTGGGCTGGCTGACGGTCCGCACGATCGGCGGCCTGGCCGGCACGGTCATCCTCGGGGCCACCTTCGTCGCCGTCGAGCGACGCAGCCGGCACCCGCTGGTCCGGCTCGACATCCTGCGACTCGGGCCACTGCGGCGGGCGAACCTCGGCGTCGTCACCTTCTTCGGCGGCTTCGTCGGGTTCCAGTTCGTCGCCATGCTCTACCTCCAGTCCGTGCGGCACTGGAGCCCGCTGGAGACGGCCGTGGCGTTCCTCCCCTCGGCGCTCACCGTGGCGTTCGGCTCACCGCGCACCGCCGCGATCGTGGACCGTTTCGGCAGCGCGCCGACCATCGCGGTCGGCGTCGCCTCGCACGTCGCCGCCTACCTGTTGTTCTTCCGGGTCGGTGAGCACACCGGCTACCTGACCACGGTCCTACCCAGCATGCTGCTGCTCGGTCTCGGCTTCATGCTCGCCTTCCCGGCGTACAACATCCAGGCCACCTCCGGCGTCGGCGACGACGAACAGGGGCTGGCCGGCGGCCTGATGAACTCGTCCGGTCAGATCGGTGGCGCCGTCGTGCTCGCCGTGGTGACCGCGGTGGTCACCGCCAACGGCGGCGCCGAGGCGTCGTCCGCCGCGATGCTCGCCGCCTTCCGGCCGTCCCTGGCGGTGATCAGCGGCATCTCGGTGCTCGGCCTTCTCGTCGCGGCGCGCGGCGTCCACGCCGCCCGGCGCCGCCCCGGCACGGCGCACCCCACGCCGACCCCGACCGAACCGGCCGTGCTCCTCCAGGACGCCGCGTAGGTCGTGTCGTGCGGTCCCGCCCAGAACCCCGGGACACGGCGCCGGCGCAGGGGGCAACGGCGCCGTGTCCCGGCACAGCGGCTTCGCGTCCGGATCCGCCGGCGGGACCGTCAGGGACGACGGCCGAGGAAGGCGACCAGCCGGTCGCCGGGGCTGGCGGCGTACGGCAACGTCACCGGTGCGGCGAACCGGGCGGGACGGTCGGCGTCGTCCGCGAACATCGGCGCCACGTGCAGCATCTCGTCGGCCAGTGCCGGCGGGATCTGCCGGTCCTGCCCGCACGCCTGCGCCACGTCCCAGCCGTGCACCGCGACCTCGATCGCGCCCGCGTTGGTCACCATGCCGGCGGCCAGCGGGCAGCCGGCGATCAGGACGGGGGCGCCATCACCGGCGCCGCTCCACGCAGCGAGCAGGTGCCGGGCCGCGTCGCGTACCGCCGTGACCGGATCGTCGTCGGGAGCGGAACCGGGCGGGTCGAGATCGACCTGCCCGCTGTCGGCCGCCTCCCGCAGGGCGGCCAGGGAGTCCCTGAAGTGCGCCAGCAGATCCCGCAGGGCCCACTCCCGGCACGGGGTCGGGGACGACAGGGCGGCGGGGGTGACGAGTCGCAGGCTGCCGAGTGCGTAGCTGATCGCGCGTTCGAGCAGTGCGACCCCGCCCGTCAGCGGGACGGCGCCGGGCTCGGCGGTCATGCCGGACCCGGTACGGCCAACTCGGCGGGGCTGCCGATGTCGGTGGCGGGGCTGCCGGCGGCGGGGCGACTCCGCGGCAGTCCGAACGTGTCGAAGAGGCGCAGGTCGAAGAACTGCGCGACGTGCGACACGGACGCGCCGGAGAGGGTGAGGACCGCCAGCGCGAACGCCGAGTACGTTCCGTCGGCGCCACGCAGGTACAGGGCGAACGCGTGCTGGCCGTTCGCGGCCGTCGGGATCAGCATCAGGTCGCCGGGGCCGGCGGCGGGGCACTGCTCGTCGACGAGGCGGCCGATGTCCTCGGGACCGCGGTACCAACCGTCGAACGGCGGCATCTCCCAGACCGCGTCCGCGGTGAACAGCCGCACGATCGCGGCGATGTCCTTGTCCTCGAACGCCTTGACATAACGATCGAGCAGCTCACGCTGGTCCGACGAGGTCGGTTCGACGACGTCGTCCTCCGTCGGCGCCAGCTCGTCGAGCTGGGCGCGGGCGCGCTGCAGCGCGCTGTTCACCGCGGCGGTCGTGGTGTCCATCAGCTCGGCGACCTCGCTGGCCCGCCACTTCAGCACGTCCCGCAGGACCAGTACGGCACGCTGCCGGGCCGGCAGGTGCTGCAGCGCGGCGATCAATGCCAGCCGGACGCTCTCCCGTGAGGTGACGATCGAGGCGGGATCACCGCGTTCGGCGCCGACCATCACATCCGGTACGGGCTCCAGCCACGGCACCTCGGGCCGCTCGACCAGGGTGTCGGTGGGGTTCGAGTTCGGCGCACCGAGCCCCGTCGGCAGCGGGCGCCGGCTGCGGCTCTCCAGCGCGGTCAGGCACGCGCGGGTGGCGATCCGGTACAGCCAGGTGCGCACCGACGAGCGGCCCTCGAACCGGTCGTACGCGCGCCACGCCCGCAGGTACGTCTCCTGCACCAGGTCCTCGGCGTCGTGCACCGAACCGAGCATGCGGTAGCAGTGGGCCAACAGTTCGCGGCGGAACGGGTCGGTCTCCCGCAGGAAGTCGTTGTCGACCGGGTTGTCCGTCATGACCACAGCTGTCCCGTCTCCCCTCGGACCTCAGTCTCGACTGTAGGTCGCCGGCCACGCGCCGGCGCCCACAGCGCGCTTCTCACCCGTACAGACCGATGCCGCACACGGAACTCATCGGTCCCGCCGGGATTTGTTCTCGACCAGTTCCGCATGCCGGGGGCGGCACGGCGACCCGCCGGGCCGAGCCGGCGCGCGGACC
>JBAUUM010000270.1:0-1520 GCA_049582705.1 Actinocatenispora sp. | reverse complement strand
CGGTGAGATCACCGCCGCGTACGTGGCCGGTGTGTTCGGCCTCCGGGACGCGTGCCGGCTGGTCGCGGCGCGCGGCGGGTTGATGCAGGCGCTGCCGGCCGGTGGCGTGATGCTCGCGGTGGCTGTGTCGGAGGAGCAGATCCAGCCGTGGCTCGGTGACGGCATGTCGCTGGCCGGGGTGAACGGCCCGAGTGCCGTGGTCGTGTCCGGTGACAAGGCATCCGTGGAGCGGGTCGAGCAGCACTTCCGCGCCGAGAATGTGAAGACCTCGTGGCTGCGGGTGAGTCACGCGTTCCATTCGGCGCTGATGGACCCGATGTTGGACGAGTACCGCAGGGTGGCCGAGTCCGTCGAGTTCCGGGTGCCGACGCTCGCCGTGGTGTCCACCGTGACCGGCGAGCCGATCGGCGCGTCGGTACTCGACGACCCGGGCTACTGGGTGTCCCAGGTCCGGGAGCCCGTCCGGTTCGGTGCGGCCGTGACCGCGTTGCGCGCCTCGGGGGTCTCCCGGTTCGTGGAGGTCGGCCCGGACGCCGTCCTCACCGCGATGATCGGTGCCTGCCTGCCCGACGACGAGGTGACCGCGGTACCGCTGCTGCGCCGCGATCGGCCCCAGGTGCGGCAGATCCTCACCGGGCTGGCGACGGCGCACGTGTCGGGTGCCCGCCCGGACTGGTCCGCGGTGTTCGGTCCGGATGCCCGACGCGTCGACCTGCCGACCTACGCGTTCCAGCGGGAACGGTACTGGCCGACCGTCGAGGACGCAGCGGCGCACGGTACCGAGGACGCGGTGGACGCCGGGTTCTGGGACGCGGTGTCACGCGGCGATGTCGGTTCGCTCGCGGACTCGTTGCGGGTGTCGGACGAGTCGCTGGCCGAACTGGTGCCGGCGTTGGCGTCCTGGCGCCGGCGGCAGCAGGACGACTCCGTGCTGGACGGGTGGCGCTACCGGGTCACCTGGACGCCGGCCGATGTGCCCGCCGCCGGACTGTCCGGCCGATGGCTGGTGTGTGTGCCGGCCGGCGATCGCGTGGGCGTGGTCGAGGAGGTACTGGCCTGCCTGGCCGGGTCCGGTGCGGACGTGGTCGAGCTGGCCGTCCCGGCCGGCATCGGTCGCGCGGCGCTGGCGCGGTCGGTCCGCGACGCCCTGCCGGAGTCCACACAGGACGGTACGGGACCTGCCGGGGTGCTGTCCCTGGTGGGTCTCGGCGCGCACACCGCCACCAGTGCGGAACAGGAGACCGACGCCCTGGCCGCAGTGGTGTCGTTGGTCCAGGCCCTCGGTGACGCCGAGGTGGACGCGGCACTGTGGTGGATCACCCGGGGCGCCGTGTCGGTGGGCCGATGGGATGCGGAGCCGGACGTCGCCTCGGCCGGCGTGTGGGGCCTGGGCCGGGTGGCGGGTCTGGAGCTGCCGGACCGTTGGGGTGGCCTGGTCGACCTGCCCGTCGACGGGATCGACGCCCGCGTACTGAGCCGGCTGGTCGCCACGCTCGCCGGTTCCGGTTCCGGTTCCGGCA
>JBAUUM010000269.1:0-1890 GCA_049582705.1 Actinocatenispora sp. | reverse complement strand
CCAGAGGCAGCGGGGCAACGTCCACGCCCGGTCGCCGAGCAGTGCCATGGTCGCCGGCAGCAGCACCCCGCGTACCACCGTGGCGTCGAGCACCACGGCGACCGCCATGCCGACCCCGAGAATCCGGTACTCGACCGCGGTGAGCGTGCCGAGCACCAGGAACACGGCGGTCATGATCACGGCCGCGCTGGTCACCACCCCCGAACTGGTGCCGATGCCGCCGACGATCGCGGCCCGAGGCCCCGCGCCGGCCTGCCACCGTTCCCGGATCCGGCTGAGGATGAACAGGTGGTAGTCGATGCTGAGCCCGAAGAGCAGCACGAACATGAACAGCGGCTCCCAGCTGACCACCCCGCCGTACGGCCGGGCGCCGAGCAGCCCGGCCAGGTGGCCGTCCTGGAACACCCAGGTGACCACGCCGAGCGTCGCGGCGACCGACAGCAGGTTGAGCAGGATGGACACCACCGGGATGGCCAGTGACCGGAACACCAGTACGACCAGGACGAACGCCAGGACCAGGACGAACACGACGACGAGCAGGATCCGACCGCCCAACTGGTCGGTGAAGTCGTGCGCGAACGCGGTCCGTCCGGTCACCGAATAGCCGACGCCGTCCACCCGGCCGAGCGTGTCGGGCAGCAGGTGGTCGCGCAGCTCCAGCAGTGCGCGGTCCGACGTGGGGTCGGTGCCGGAGCCGGGGAGCGGCACCCGGGCCACCAGCACCCGGCCGACCCGCGCCACCGGTACGGACGCCGTGGGCCGGTGGTCGCGTTCGGCGATCCGGCCGCGCAGGTCGGCGATCGCCGAACGCAGCGCGGGGTCGTCGACGGTCCCACCGTTCTCGCGCCAGATCACGACGCGCTCCGGGGAGGCAGCGCCCGGGAATGCCTGCTGCATCCGTACCGTGGCGTCGATCTGCGGCACGCTGCGCGGGAGGCTGTCGGTGACGGCGGCGTCCTGCATCCGCAGGCCGAGCGCCGGTACGGCGACGACGAGCATGGCCAGCGTCGTGACCGTGGCCCACAGCGCCGGTCGGCGGGTCACCGCGCGGGCCACCGCGGTCCACACCCGCGACTCCCGGGCGGCGGTGCGCCGCCGGCCGAGCCAGGGGATCCGGCAACGGTCCACCCAGCTGCCCAGCGAGGCGAGCAGCGCCGGCAGCGCCGTGACCGAGCCGATCATCGCCAGGCCCACGATCAGGATGGTGCCGACTGCCAGGCCGCGGAACGCGTCGATGCCGGTGAACAGGAGCCCGGACAGGCAGAGCATGACGGTGAGGCCGGCGACGAGTACCACCCGGCCGGAGGTGCGTGCCGTGATCCGCAGCGCCTCCCGCACACCGCGACCCGCTGCCCGTTCCTCACGCTCCCGGCGCAGGTAGAACAGGCAGTAGTCGATTCCCACGGCGACGCCGACCAGCAGGACCATGGACGAGGTGGCGCTGTTGATCGGCAGCCAGTGGTCGACGACCTGGAGCAGCGAGAAGGTCGCCACGACGGTGGTCAGTGTCAGCAGTACCGGGATTCCGGCGGCGATCAGCGAGCCGAACACCACCAGCAGAATCAGCCCGGTGAGTGGCAGCGAGGTCCGCTCGGCGCGCCCGAAGTCGTCCTTGATCGACTCGTCGACCACCGTGGACAGGGTCCGGTCGCCGGACTGTGCCAGCCGAATCCGCGGGTTCCGGTGCGCGACGGCGCGTACCGCACGGACCACGGCGTCGTAGTGGGCGTCCAGCCGTTCGTCCGGGCCGTCGACCTGGAAGCGGACCAGACCGGACCGCCCGTCCGCGGACACCAGCGCGTCGCCGCCCGGGTCCAGCGGCGACCGTACGGCGGCGACGCCGGCGGTCCGGCGCAGGCTCGACGCCAGGTCCGCCGTGGCCTTCCGCAG
>JBAUUM010000268.1:0-9745 GCA_049582705.1 Actinocatenispora sp. | reverse complement strand
AGAACGGGTCGGGGACGAAACGGGCCGCCGTGTCGGCGGGCCGGTCCAGGTAGCCACGGGTGACGCCCACGCCGCCGAGGTACAGCTCGCCGGTGACCCCGACACCGACGAGCTCGCCGCGGTCGTCGAGCACGTAGCAGCGGGTGTTGTCCAGCGGACGACCGATCGGTACCGGACCGTCCGCGGCCGGGTCGACCACGCACCAGGTCGAGTACGTCGTCGTCTCGGACGGCGCGTACAGGTTGCGCACCTCCCGGACACCGCGCTCGGCGAGGCGGGTCACCAGCGCGCGCGGCAGCGCCTCACCGGCCAGGTTGACGGTCCGGGCACCGGCGGGCAGTCCCGCGTCGCCGAGCAGCGCGGTGAGTACCGAGGGCACCGTGTTGACCAGCCGGGCCGGCATCGGGGGCGGGTTGTCGACGAGTCGGAGCAGGTCGTCGACCAGTACGACGGTGCCGCCGGCGGCGAGCGGGGTGAGGATCTCGAACACCGACAGGTCGAAGCAGAGCGAGGTCGCGGCGAGCACGCTGCGCAGGGCGGCGGGCGGGAACGCCCGGACGGCCCAGGACACGAGGTTCGCGACGCCCCGGTGCTCGACAAGTACGCCCTTGGGCCGGCCGGTGCTGCCCGACGTGTAGATGACGTGCGAGAGCCGGTCGGGGTCCGACGCGGGCTCCGACCCGGGCGGCACCGGGCTGTCCTGTGCCGGGCTGTCCTGTGCCGGGCTGTCCTGTGCCGCGATGTCCGGCGCCGTGTGGGCTGCTGCCGACGTTTCGGCCAGATCCTCCACGCACAGCACCCGTACCGCGCTCTCGGCCTCCGGTATCCGGTGCCGGGACGCGCGGTCGGTGAGCACCACCGGCGCGGCGGTGTCGCCGAGGATGTAGCTCAGCCGTTCCGCCGGGTACGCCGGGTCGAGCGGCACGTACGCGGCACCGGCCCGCCACACCCCGAGCAGGGCCGCCACCATCGCCGGCGTCCGGGCCAGGCAGATGCCGACCCGGCTCTCCGGACCGACGCCCTCACCGCTCAGAGCCGCCGCCACCCGCGCGGCGTCCTGCCACAGCTCGCGGTAACCGACCCGGCTGCCGGCGCCGACCACGGCGATCGCCGACGGCCGCTCGTCGACCTGACGCCCGATGAGCTCCAGCACCCCCGGGCCGACCGGCCGTTCCGGTCCGGCGCCCGCCGTCAGCACCTCGGCCCGTTCCGAAGGGCCGAACGGCGAGAAGTCGGCGAGGGCGCCGTCCGTACGGTCGACGAGGCAACCGAGCGCCTGGCGGAACCAGGTCGTCACCCGGGCCGCCCGTTGCTGGCTGTACCGGTCCGCGGCGAACTCCAGCCGGCACCGGATCCCGGTCCGGTCACGCAGCAGCACGACGGTCAGGCCGGTGCGGGCGTGGGCCGCGGCGGGCGGTACCGGCACCGGCTCCGCCGTCAGCCCCGCGAGCCGCAGCGGCGCGGTCGACCGCTCGTCCAGGTAGCTGACGATCACCCCGAACGGCGGTCCGGCACCGCCGGCGCCGGACCGGTCCAGGACCGCCTCCACCGGCAGCCAGCCGTGTTCCAACGCCATGATCAGCGAACGGCGGACCTCGTGCAGCAGATCGCCGAGGCTGCCGAGCCGCCCCAGGTCGACCCGTACCGGCGCCAGCCCGACGGTCAGTCCGACCAGCTCGCCGACGTCCTCACCGGCGTCGGACACCGGCAGCCCCACGGTGACGTCACCCTGGCCGGTGGTGGAGCGCAGCAGCAGCGCCACCGCGGCGACGGCCAGTACGGACATGCTGACCCGGTGCCGCTGGGCGAGCGCGTCGAGCTGGCCGGTCACCTCGTCGGACACGGTCACCGTACGCACGTGCGCGTGGTTGGTCGGCTCCGCCGGTGGGTCCAGGTCGCCGGGCGGCAGGATGCGGGCTGACGCGGGCCGGTAGACCGACTGCCAGTGCGCCAGCGCCTCCTGCGCGTCGGGCGTCGACAGCCGCGCCGACCGGTCCCGCACCCAGTCGTCGAAGGCGGGGGCGGCGGGCCGGTCCGGGATGTCGCCGAGCGCCAGCTGCTCGCCGTACGCCCCGGCCAGGTCCTGCAGCACGACGGCGAGGCCGGTGCCGTCGCACAGCGCGTGGTGCACCCGGAGCGCGAGCAGGTCGCCGGAGGCGTCCGCCGCCGGCACGAGCGCCACCCGCAGCGCGGGCGGCCGGGTCAGGTCCCAGGGCTCGGTGAAGAAGTCGACGAGATCGGCCTCGCCGGCCAGCGTGCGCACGACCGTGCGGACGTCGGCCAGTACCCGCTGTACCGGGCCGTCCGCGGTGCCGACGATCGCGGTGCGCAGCGCCCGGTGCCGCGAGACGACGTGGCGTACCGCCGCGGTGAGCGCCGCCGGGTCGACCGTGCCCGGCAGCCGCCAGCACCGGTCGATCACGAACGGTGTGTGTGCCCGGGCGACCTGGTCGGCGAGCCAGATGCCCCGTTGCGCCGGGGAGAGCGGCAGCGCGTCCGTCGGCGTGAGCTGCTCGGCGGGCGACGAGGCGGCCAGGGGCGAGTCGCGCAGCAGTGGTCCGGCCCCCGTCTCGCGGCTCACCCGGCAGCTCCTTCCGGCCACGTGCCTGCCGAACCGGTCCGACCGGCGCGGCCTCCGACGAGCTGGGGTGCCCGCGTGCTGGCCGGTGATCAACCCGTCGACCGAGGCTGCCCATCAACCCCCACAACAACCACCCAATGCCGCCAGAGGCACGCTAACCACCTTTCCCGGGTTGGGAAACAGCCTCCTGTCGCCTCCGAAACCTACTGTGGTCGGTAGACGAACCCTCACAAGTTGCGGTACTGCTCCGACCGCACGCGGTTACCCGACGCACGGTGGAATGGGTGTCGCGCTTCTCCCCAGGTGGCGCGACCGGCAGTGACACCGGGCGGATCCGTCATACCCGCCATGCAAGATGCGGTTTGCCGCTCATTGCTCGGGAGACCGATGCTCTCAGTAGTCACGTTTCTGAAAGACGGCCTTCACTATCCCGTTGTCCGGGCATTCGAGCAGGTCAGGCCGACCTACATCGGAGGGGTGCGGAAGGGACATCTACACGTGCGAGAGCGGGGTACCGTGGTGGCGACCCGGCCCGGTTCACGCATATCTTTCGGGGAGTTACTTGGCGGCAAGAATTCCGCTCCATCCACGGCGGCAGGAGCCGGCACGCACCCCACACACGCCCGCGCGCCCCGCCGAATCTTCCCGAACCATCGTTCCGTCGGGCACGGCGCCGGCCACCGCACCGGCGAGACGCGGCGACGTCGCCTCGCTGCTCATCGTCGAGCACGAGCCGCTGCTCCTTTCCGCTCTGCGGCAACTCTTCGACGCCGTACCGGCGATCACCGTGCTGGCCGCCACCGCCAGTGACGAGGAAGCCCTCGCACTGCTGACCGACACCGGCCCGACCGTGGTCCTGCTCGACGACCAGTTCCCCGGAAACCGGGACAACAACCTGCTGCGCAGAATGGTGGAGAAATCAAGCCGGCAGGCCCGCATTCTGCTGTTCGCGGGAAATGAGGACGAGGAGAATGTCCTCGACTCGGTCAGCGCGGGGGCGCTCGGCTATCTGCCGCGCACCACACCGCCCGAGGAACTGATCTCCGCGGTCATCACGCTGGCCACCGGCGGCGCGATGTTGTCGCCCACGGCGACCGCCTGCCTGCTGCGTTCCGTGGCGCCACGACTGCCTCTCGCCCGGCACCGGATGGCCGAGGTCCTTTTCGGAATCACCGAACGGGAGCTCGATATCCTGCGCCTGGTCGCCACCGGGCTCAACAATGCCGAGGTGGCGGCGCACCTGCATCTCTCGGAGGCCACCATCAAGGGCTACATCGGCCGCATGCTGGGCAAACTCCGACTGCGGAACCGCACCGAACTCGCCGTATTCGCCTATGCGAAGAACATTGTCGAGCCCGACGCATTGTGGCCGGAATCGCTGCACGGCCAGCGGTCGACGGGCCTCTGAAACGCGGCTCCGGGCGGGCGGTGCGGTAATCCGGTGTCGACCGGTTGATCGGCCGCAGTAACCTCCGATCCCGATCGGACCATCGATGAGGATCAGCCCACACGCGGGACAGACCGGGAGCACGACATGGCACGCCTGAACCAGATCATCGCCGTCGAGAAGGGCGTCAAGAGCCGCTCGTTCCAGGAGCTGACGAAGACGCACCAGAGCCTGCAGAAGCCGGCCCCGCTGTCCGGCATCTCCCGCACGTACCAGCCGAAGGACGAGGAGGGCGAGCGGCTGCCCCCGGAGTCGACCAAGGTCCAGATCAAGGTCGACGAGGTGATCCGCGAGACGGTACGGATCATGACCCGGCTGTTCGACGTGACCGCGACGAAGGACTGGACGAACTGTTCGGCCCGCGCCGACGTGCTGGTCGACGGGCGCGCCATCGCCGCCGACGTGCCGGTCACCTACCTGCTGTTCCTGGAGAAGCAGCTGGTGGACCTGCACACGTTCGTACGCAAGCTGCCGGTGCTGGACGCCGCCGAGTCGTGGGTGTACGACTCCTCCGCGGACTGCTACGCCACGGAGCCGGTGCAGACGGTCCGGACCCGCAAGGTGCCGCGTAACCACGTCAAGGCGGAGGCCACCGAGAAGCACCCGGCACAGGTCGAGGTGTACCACGAGGACATCACCGTCGGGTACTGGCGGACCGTGAAGTTCTCCGGCGCCCTGCCGGCCAAGCGGGTCAACGACATGCTGGAGCGGGTGGAGAAGCTGCAGGCCGCGGTGAAGTTCGCGCGCGAGGACGCGAACGCCGTGGACGCGGTGGACCAGAAGGTCGGCGAGCGGTTCTTCGACTACCTGTTCGGTCCGACCGGCGAAAGGGCTTGACCGGTCGGGTTAGCCTGGGGCCGCGCTAGGAGCGCAGACTGAAGCTGAGGTTCAGCGTGACTCACGGAGACGGGCACACCGCACCACGCCCGCCCCCGAGGGGCCGCGGTGACAGTGGGGGTTCGAGTCCCTCTCCCGCCACCCGTGGCGGGATGGCCCAACCGGCAGAGGCAGCCCGGCCACCGACCTGAGATTCAAGCTATCGCTCCAGTTTCAGCATTCCGCCCGACGCCAGATCGAAGGAGCTGGATGGAAGGTCCCGAGGTGCGGGTTCGAATCCCGCCCGCCCGGCCACCGGACCGTCGCACCTGACGGTCCCCGACGGGCGGTGGGCTCAATGGCAGAGCCGTGGGGCATCAGATTGATCCCGCTCTTAAACGTGCTGGTGTCGACAAATGGGCGTTGGTTCAGTAGGGGTTCGAGTCCCTTCTCCGCGACAGGCGGAGTAGCCCAACTGGTAGAGGCGACCGATCAGGGCCCGGCGGAAGGCTACTCCGCCGGGCCCGCTTCGCATTCCGGGCCGCGTCAACCGGCCGCCGACCCGGGACCGGTGGCGTCAGTCGGCCGCCGACCCGCGTCGGGCGGCGTCCGTCGCCAGGGCGGCCCGGATGGGCGTGGCCCAGGGTGCGAGCAGCGACCGGGTCGCCGACGCGAGACGTGACCGTGCCGTCGCGTCGTACGCCTGGGCGTGTGCGGGCACGTCGTCGTACTGCTCGAAGTAGCGACCGGTGACGGAGGCGAGGGCGGGATCGGCGATGAGCCGTACCGTGGGCGCCGCACCCTCCGCCACGCTGGCCTCGGGCGTCAGCCCGCTCTGCCGTACCAGCGGGGTGTCCATGAGGTGAGCCGGGTGCAGGGCGTTGACCGTGACACCGAGGCCGGCCACCTCCTCCGCCAGATCGAACGTCGCCATGATCATCGCGAGTTTGCTCCGGCAGTACGCGCGGACGCCTTCGTAGTCGCGGGTCATCATGAGGTCGTCGAGGTCGACGGGCGCCTGACCCATCGAGGCCACGTTGACCACCCGGGCACCGGGCGCCAGCAGTGGCAACAGCAGCCGGGTGAGCAGGTGCGGCGCGAGGTGGTTGACCGCCAGGCGCAGTTCGTGGCCCTGCCGGCTCACCTCACGGTGTTCGGGGTCGGCGCCGCCACCGGCGGCGGCGTTGTTGACCAGGACGTCGAGTCGCGGCTCGACGGCGAGGACCTGCTGCGCCAGGGCGCGGACCTGGTCGAGGTCCGCGAGGTCGGCACGGTACGTCCGGACGGCGGGCGCACGCCGCCCGACCTCCTCCGCGGTCTGGTCGAGTCGCGCCTGGTCGCGGCCGTGCAGCAGCACGGTGGCGCCCCGTGCCGCGAGGTGGAGCGCGACGCTGCGACCGAGTCCGGTGGTCGCACCGGTGATGAGAACCGTCTTCCCGTCCACTGATCCCCCGAGGTGTACTTAACCATCAAGGCTTTGATACTAACTCCGGCCCTGATGGTTATCCAGCTCAGTATGATCGCGTCATGGGCATGCCTGCCAGCGAACGCCTCGGCCTGGACATCAAACGCGCCGAACAGGCGCTCATGGCCGCCAAGAGCACCGCCCTCCGGGCGACGGACCTGACCGTCGCCCAGTACGCGGCGCTGGCGGCGCTGGCCGACAACCCGGGCATCTCCGGGGCGGCGCTCGCCCGGACCTGCCTGGTGACCCCGCAGGCCATGGCCGCCGTGCTGGGCACCCTGGAAACCCGCGGGCTGGTACGGCGCACCCGCCACCAGTGGCATCGGCACATCCTGGAGACACACATGACGGAGCAGGGTCGGGAGATCCTGCGCGTCGCGGACCACGCCGCCGTCCGGATCGAACGGCGGATCAGCGCGGCGCTGTCGGACCACGAACGGCAGACCCTCCGCCGGCTCCTCGCCACCTGCGTCGACGCCATCCACGAGGGCCGCTGACGCCCTCGACCCGACCGGCGGTCCGGGCCGGGCCAGCCGTTCGTCCGGGCCAGGCCGACCGGCGGTCCGGGCCGACCGCCACCGGTTCCGCCGCGACCGTCGTCATGCGGCAGGATCGCCCGCATGAGGGTGCTGGTCGTGGAGGACGAGGCCGCCATCCGGGAAGCCGAGACGGCCTACCTGCGGCGGGCCGGTCACGTGGTGCGGGAGGCCGCGGACGGGGCCACCGCCTGGGAACTGTTCACCGCGTCCCCGTTCGACCTGGTGGTGCTGGACCTGAACCTGCCGGGGCTGGACGGGCTCACCCTGTGCCGCCGGATCAGGGCCGGCTCGCAGGTGCCGATCATGATGGTCACGGCACGCACCACCGACCTCGACGAACTGGTCGGCCTGGACAGCGGCGCCGACGACTACCTGCGGAAACCGTTCAACCCACGGGTACTGGTCGCCAGGGTCCGGGCGCTGATCCGGCGGGTCGGCGGCGACCTCGTGCACGCCGGGCCGCTCACCCTGGACCCGCAGCGGATGACCCTGCACAAGGACGGGGCGCAGGTCACCCTGACCACGATCCAGTTCAACATCCTGTACCGGCTGGCGGCCCGGCCCGGCACCGTACTGAGCCGTGGCCAGCTCATCGAGGCCGCGCATCCCGACGAACCGGGGCGGCGGGAGATCTTCGACCGGACGATCGACGCGCACATCCGGAGCATCCGCAAACTGGTCGAGGACGACCCCGCCCGACCACGGCTGGTGCAGACCGTCATCGGCAGCGGGTACCGGTTCGTGGCGGCGCCCCGTGTATAGCTTCGTCGCCCTCGGCGCGGTCATCGCGGTCGGTCTCATCCTGACCGGCGTGGTGAGCCTGCTGTCCAACCGCCGCTTCCACCGGCTGAGCGTGCGGATCGCGCTCGTCATCCTGGTCACCGGCCCGATCGTGCTGGTCGCGTTCCTCGGCCTCAACGCGCTCTACTACGGCTGGCTCCAGCAGCCGACGCCCCGCTGGACCCAGATCCTCCAGGCTCTTCTCCTGGTCTTCGGCACGCCGCTGCTGCTGGGCCTGGTCACCTCCCGACTGATCAGCCGGCCGCTGCGGGACTTCACCCGGGCCCTCCGGTCGGTGCGCGACGACAACTACCGGACCATCCTGCCCAGCTCCCGGATCTACGAGTTCGACCAGGTGTTCGGGCAGCTCAACGAGCTGACCCGGCGACTGCGTCACGAGGAGGAGCTGCGCCGGAACCTGATCTCGGACACCTCGCACGAGCTGAACACGCCGCTGTCGGCGATGCTCGGCCAGCTCACCGCCATGGAGGACGGCGTGCTGGCCGCCGACCCGGCGCGGCTGCGGCTGCTGCGCGAGCAGACCGAGCGGCTGGCCGACCTGGTCGAGCAGCTCGACGAGTACACCCGGGCCCGGTCCGCGCCGCCGGACGCCACCGAGGACGTCGACGTGGCCGACCTGTACCGGGAGGTCGACACGCTGCTCGGGCCCCGGCTCGCCGAGCGGGGCATGACGCTGCACCTGGCCGAGACCCCCGCCGGCCTGGTACTGCACGCCAGCCGCCGCATCCTGCACCGGGTACTGACCAGCCTGGTGTCCAACGCGGTCCGGCACTCCGGCGGCACCGAGGTCCACATCGAGGTCACCGCGCGGCGGCTGGTGGTACGGGACAACGGCCGGGGGGTGCCGGCCGACAGCATGCCGTACCTGTTCGAGCGGTTCTTCCGGGTGGACGCGTCGCGCAGCCGGGACACCGGTGGGCTGGGGCTCGGCCTGGCGATCGTGCGGGAGCTGGCGCTGCGGCAGGGCTGGCGGATCAGTACCGCGGACGCCGCGCCCGGCCTGGCCGTGCTCATCGACCTCTGAGCGTTCATACCGCTTTCACATCCCTCTCCTAGCGTCCGCCCCATGACCATTCCCACGACCACCACCCGGGCCGCGGTCACCGTGACCGACCTGGTGAAGGTGTACGGCGCCGGCGGTGCCCAGGTGCGCGCGCTGGACGGAGTACGGCTGCGGTTCGAGGCCGGCGCGTTCACCGCGATCATGGGGCCGTCGGGCTCCGGCAAGTCCACCCTCATGCACTGCGCGGCCGGCCTGGACGTGCCGACGTCCGGCACCGTGACCATCGGCGAGGTCGACATCACCCGGCTGTCGGACACGGCGCTGACCCGGCTGCGCCGGGAACGGATCGGGTTCATCTTCCAGTCGTTCAACCTGCTGCCCACGCTGACCGCGGCGCAGAACATCATGCTGCCGTCACAGCTGGCGGGCCGGAAGGTCGACCCCGCGTGGTACCAGCAGATCGTCGAGGTACTGCGCATCGAGGAACGGCTGGGGCACCTGCCGGCCCAGCTCTCCGGCGGGCAGCAGCAACGGGTCGCGTGCGCACGGGCGCTGCTCGGCCGCCCCGAGGTGATCTTCGCGGACGAGCCGACCGGCAACCTCGGCTCCCGGTCCGGCGGTGAACTGCTGCGGACGTTGCGCCGGTCGGTACGGGACCTGGGCCAGACCGTCGTGATGGTCACCCACGACCCGGTGGCCGCGTCGCACGCCGACCGGGTGGTACTGCTCGCCGACGGCCGGCTCGCCGGCGACCTCGACGCGCCGACCCCCGACCTGGTGCTCGGACAACTGACGTCGCTGGGCGGGTGACGGCGATGCTGACCGCGACACTCGCCTCGCTGCGCGCGCATCTGCTGCGCCTCGCCGCCTCTCTGATCGCGATCGTGCTGGGTGTCGGCTTCGTCGCCGGCACGCTGATCTTCTCGGACACCGCGGAGGCGGCCCTGTACGACAGGTTCGCCCGCGTCGCGGCCGGGGTCGACGTCGCGGTGCAGCCGCCGGGGTCCGGCGCGACCGCGCGACTGCCCGCGTCCACTGTGGACACCGTGCGCCGGGTGCCCGGCGTGGCCGCCGCCGAGGGCCGGGTCCAGCC
>JBAUUM010000267.1:0-5095 GCA_049582705.1 Actinocatenispora sp. | reverse complement strand
GCGCCGGTCACCGGCGACCTGATCGCCGGCCGCTACCGGCTCGACGAGCAGGTCGGACTGGGCGGCATGGGGCTGGTGTGGCGCGCCGTCGACGAGGAACTGGACCGCGTGGTCGCGATGAAGCGCTCCCACGTCGGCGGGGACGCGGAGGCGGAGCGGACGCGTCAGGAGGCCCGCCTCGCGGCCGGCCTCCAACACCCGCACGTGGTCACGCTGTTCGACGTGGTCACCGAGGGCACCGACCGGTGGCTGGTGATGGAGTACCTGCCGTCGCGGAGCCTGGCGGAACTCGTCGACAGCCGGGTGCCACTGCCGGCGTGGCGGGTGGCGTACCTCGGCGCGCAGCTTGCCGACGCGCTGGAAGCCTTGCACGCCAAGGGGATCGTGCACTGCGACATCAAGCCGGGCAACGTACTGGTCACCCCGGACGACACCGCCAAGCTGATCGACTTCGGCATCTCGCGCCGCGCGTCGTCCGACGGCACGCTGCCGGCGCGGGGGCGGTTCGGCGGCACCCCCTGGTACCGGGCCCCCGAGGTGGTGCACGGGCACGAGCCCACACCGGCGTCGGACCTGTACTCCCTCGGCGTCACGCTGTACGCGGCGGTCGAGGGCATGCCGGCGCCCGAGTGGGTCGGCGACCCGCGCGCGGAGCTGCGGTACGCCGACGCCCCGGACATCCCGCCGCCTCGGCTCGCGGGCCTGCTCGGGCCGGTGCTGTCGCTGCTGCTGCGTACCGGGCCGGCGGACCGTCCGGACGCGGCGCAGGCCCGGCGGATGCTCGCCGAACTCGCGCCGAGCGCACCGGTGCGGTTGAGTCGCCGGGCCAGCCCCGGCGGTGTCCGGCGTGGCACCAGACGGCGCATCGCGCGGCTCGCCCCGGGTGTCGTCGTCGCGCTGGTGGGCACGCTGCTGCTCGCCGCGCGGGGCGACGGGCACCCGCTGCGGGGCGTCCCGCAGCCGGCGACGCCGGCCGCGATCGGTGACCCGCGCACGGCGGACCCCTGCGCCCTGCTCGACCGGGCGGCGATGGGCCGGTTCGGCACGGCTGACCTGGAGACCGACTACGGCAACTTCAACCGCTGCGACGTCATCGTCCGCTCGTCCGGTGGCGACGAGGTGGACGTACGGGTCGAGTTCGAGCCGTCGGACCCGGACGACGCCGCGTCGTTCGCCCGCCCGGGACCCGGCGGGACGCTGGGCATCCTGCGCGAGCGGGAGGACGACGGCACGTGCGACCGGACCCTCCTGCTGCCCGACCACAACCTGGTCGCGCTCACCGTCGAACAGGACGGCGACGGTAGCCGGGACCTGTGCCCCCTCGCCGACGTCGCCACCCGCCGGGCCGCGTCGGTACTGGCCCGGGGCCCCGTGCCGCGTCGCCGCGCTCTGGCCCCCGCGGGGTCGCTGGCCCGGGTCGACACCTGCTCGCTGCTCGACCCCGCAGCCCTGGCGTCCGCGCCGGGGGTCACGACCCGAAGCGCGGACCGTGGGTTCGGCGGCTGGGAATGCTGGTGGGACAGCGACACCACCGACCTGTCGATCCAGTTGCGGTTCGACCGGGACCAGCCGCTGACGGCGCGGGACGGGCCGGCGCACCGGTGGCACGGGCGGTCGGCGGTGGTCGAACCCGCGGGCGACGGGGACGGCACGTGCCTGGCCCGGGTACAGCAGCGCAGCTACCGGATGCGCGGCCGGCCCACCGCCGAGTTCGTGTTCCTCGTGGTCTCCGGCAGGTTCCAGGCGTCGCGGCTCTGCGAGCTGGCCGGCGGTCTGGCCCGCGCGGCGGCGGCGCGGCTCCCGGCCCCCTGACCGGACCGTCGTCCGAACCCCGACCGACCCTGACCGACCCTGACCGAGCGGCGCCGAGGAGAGCGGTATGGACGGGGGACGGGCCGCCCGGCAGCACGCCGAGCTGCGCCCGGGCGAGGGCTGGACGCCGAAACGGGTCGAGCACCTGGTCGTCGCCGTGCGTACCCGGCTGTCGAGAGCCGGGGTCGCGGACCTGACCCGGGAGGAGGTCGGCGAGCCGGTCGGCAACGCCCTCAACGACAACCTGCTGCGGGTGCTCATCCAGACGACCAGCCTCGTACCGTCCGGCCTGGCCCTGCTGGACCCGGACTCGACGCGGTACGTCGTACCGGGGCAACCAACCGGGTGACCCCGTCCGGGTGTGTCGGCGCTGACACACGAACGTATCGGTTCGGATACGGCCAGTCTCCCCGCGTTCCGCCCCTCACGTCGTAATGTCCACACCGAGGATCCGAAACACGGCGGATCGGCACCACCGAGCATCCGAGACACCGAGCATCCGAAACCTTGGACACGGGAGGCACCGCGGCATGGTGAGCAGGGCGCTGTCGGGCGAGCAGTGGGGCATCGAGTCCGGTGGTCACCGCGCCACCATCGTCGAGGTCGGCGGCGGCCTCCGCGAGTACACCGTGGACGGGGTGCCCGTCGTCGACTCGTACCACGGGGACGAGCTGTGTCCGGGCGGAGCCGGCCAGCAGCTGGCGCCGTGGCCGAACCGGGTCGGCGGCGGTCGGTACACCTTCGAGGGCTCCGAGTACCAGCTCGCGCTGACCGAACCGGGAGCGGGCAACGCGATCCACGGGCTGGTCCGCTGGCTGCCGTGGCGCCGCACCACCGGCACACCGGACTCGCTGACCATGTCCTGCGAGCTGTTCGCCCAGCCCGGGTACCCGTGGCCGTTGTCGCTGACCACCCGGTGGACCGTGTCCCGGTTCGGGCTGCGGGTCGAGCACACCGCGACGAATCTGGCGGACTCGCCCGCGCCGTTCGGCTTCGGCTGCCACCCGTACCTGCGGCTGCCCGGCGAACTCGACGACTGGACCCTGCACCTGCCGGCCGGCAAGATCCTCTGCACCGACGACCGTTCGCTGCCGGTCGGCGAGAAGTCCGCGGCCGGTACCGAACTGGACTTCAGCACGCCGCGCCGGATCGGCGACACCGTGCTCGACACCGCGTACACCGAGCTGGGCCGTGGCCCGTCCGGCACCGTGGACGTCACCCTGACCAACCTGGACGGTGCCACCGTCACGCTGTGGGCGGACGAGTCGTTCCACTGGATCCAGGCGTTCACCGGCGAGACCCTGCACGCGCCGCGCACCCGGCGGGCCCTGGCGGTGGAGCCGATGACCTGCCCGCCGGACGCGTTGCGTACCGGTCGGGACCTGCTCGCGCTGGCACCCGGCGAGACGTGGTGGGCCGCCTGGGGAATCCGCGCCTGACCCGCCGTTCTGGCCGCCGCCCGGGCTCCGCGATCCGGCACGGTCGGCCCGGTCCTGCGATCCGGGCCGGGGATCCGGTCCGCCGGCCCGGTCCTGCGATCCGCACCGGACCGGGCGTCGCCGGGTCGGCCGGGACGCGGGGTGCGTCGTGGCCCGATCGCGGCGCCACCGACCGGCACGGTGCCCGCGCGGCGTGATCCGCCGACGACACGCGTACGAGATGCGGCGCGGGGTGGCCGCTACCCTGTCTGCGTACGGGAGCGTGGGGAGGAGGGGTGAGCGCGTGATCTTCAAGGCGGTGGCGGAGGGCAAGCCGTACCCCGACCACGGGATGACGATGAAGCAGTGGGCGGACATCCCGCCACGCCCGATCCGGCTCGACCAGCTCGTCACCACCAAGCGCAACCTGGGCCTGGACCGGCTCCTCGCCGAGGACTCCACCTTCTACGGTGATCTTTTCCCGCACGTGGTGGAGTGGGACGGCGCCCTCTACCTGGAGGACGGTCTGCACCGCGCGCTCCGGGCGGCCCTGCAGCAGCGCACCTCCATCCACGCCCGCGTCCTGGTGCTCTGACCGCACCGGCCCGCCGGACGCGCCGGTCACCGCCGGTCCGTGGCAGCACTGCAGGTCAGGTGGCCACGTACGGCCGGTCACCGGGTCCCCCGCAGGTGGTCCGACCCGGGGCTTTCGAATGGCGCGGGACGGGGGAGACTCATAGCCTCGTTGTGATGGCCATTCCGGTCATCGACTGATTTCGGTGGTGACGAAGATGACCCGTTCTGAACCGCGCCGTCCCGAGCCCGTCCGGCGGCGGTGGCCAGCGGTGATCGCCCTGGTGCTGATCGTCGCGCTGGCCGCCGCGCTGGTCCGGTCGTTGAACGTGGTGTCCTGGCCGCCGAACCCGTTCGAGGAGAAGAAGATCGACCGGAGCCAGCCGGTGCTGCTCCAGTCGATCCAGCAGCTCTCCCGGTACGAGGCGGCGGCGGGAAACTTCCAGGTGGTCATCGACCTGGAGCACGACGCGAGGTTCCTGCCCTCGTCGGTCCGCGGTGACCGGACCCTCTTCGTGGCCGCCGGCACCGTCGACGCGTACGTCGACTTCTCCTCGATGGGCAAGGACGCGCTCACCATCAACAAGACCCGGACCGCGGTCAAGGTGCAGCTGCCGCACGCCGCTCTGGAGAAGGCCAACCTCGACCAGAAGCACAGCCACGTGGTCGCCCAACAGAAGGGTCTGCTGGACCGGTTCCAGTCCTTCCTGGGCGACGACTCGGACGACGAGCACCAGCTCTACGTCCTGGCACAGAAGAAGATCGGCACGGCGGCCCGGTCCAGCAAGCTGGCCGCACAGGCCGAACGGAACACCCGCGCGATGCTGACCGGCATGCTCCGGTCGCTCGGCTACACCTCGGTGACGGTCACGTTCGGCGAACCCGAGTCCTGACCGCCGGTCGCCGTACGCCGGGCCACGTCAGGCGTCGTGATCGGCGACCGCGTCGATCACGGCGACCAGCTGGGTGAGGGCGGGCAGCGCCGCCCGGAGCGCCGCACGTTGCTCGTCGGTCAGGTTCTCCTGGGCGCGGTGCAGGATGAGTTCGTTGGTGCCGGCCCAACTGGCCAGCGCGTCGTGCCCGGCGGAGGTGAGGGCCAACCGCACCATCCGCCGGTCCGTCGGATCGTCGGTACGGGTCACCATCCCGGTCCGCGCCAGGCCGTTGACCAGCGTGGTCACCGTGTTGGGCGCGAGCCGCAGGGACCGCGCGAGCTCACCGGGGCGGGCTCCGGGGCGTTCCGCGAGGCCGGCCATCAGCTCCAGTTGGGCGACCGCCAGGCGGTTCTCCGG
>JBAUUM010000266.1:0-5563 GCA_049582705.1 Actinocatenispora sp. | reverse complement strand
GCGCTGGACGCGGCGCCCGAGGGGGCATCCCGCCCGGCATGGGCCGAGTCGGCCGGTCAGGTGCGGCTCACCGGCAGCTGGGCGATGAGCGACGTGTACGGCGACCAGACCGAGTACATCCTGTCGTTCGCGTACGACGACGAGAAGCTGGGCGGCGTGCCGCACGCGGTCTGCGTACTCGTCGACTTCAACGTCGGCGCGGTCAAGGACTGCTGGACGGCGCTGGATCCGGAGCGCATCCTGGCCGACTGCCGGCGCAGCGCCGCGACCGACGAGGACCTGCTGCTCGGCGAGGTGGATCCGACCATCGTGCGCACGACGGTCGCCGAGCTGTTCGCCGCCACGGACCGGCTGCCGGAACTGCCGGAGTCGCAGGGCCTGTCGGAGGAGCGCAGCGCCGTACTGGCGCGGGTGGCGACCCTGCCGGCCCCGGAGCAGTCCGACGCGGCCGGCACCGCGGACGGCGCGCAGCGCGTCGATCGGCTCGTGGCGGACTTCCTGGCCGCGCCGGAGGGCACCGTGGAGGGCGCGGACCGCGAGATCCTGGAGGCCTGCGTCCGCCTGATCGCCGAGTACTCGGTGGCGGAGAACCGGCCGGACCCGCTGCGCTGGAGCCCGGTCACGGTAGAGATGTTCCTGACCGACTGGGCGCCCCGGGCGGCCGTGATCGACGACGAGTGCGTCCGCTGGGTGCCGACGGTGCTCGCCGCGTTCGTCACGTACGCGGGCCGGCTCTCGGAACGCCCGGACCGCGTGGTCGCCGCCACCCAGGAGGCGGTGACGACACACCTCCCGATCTTCGCCGAGTCGATGTTCGGCGTCGACACGGAGAACGCCACGGCCGCGCAGGTGGCGCGGCAGCTGATCGCCGACGGCATCGACCCGACGGACGACGCCGCCGTGCGGGCCTGGCTGGATTCGCGCCTCCGCCCGTCCTGACGGGCTCCTCACCCGGCCGAACCGCCCCGTGCTGAACCGCATCCGGTTCGGTCCGGGGCGGTCAGCGTACGTGGACGGACACGTGCACGGTGCGGTGGCGCGGCAGGTGGTCGACCGGGCCGCGGGTCCGCTGCGACCCCGGGCGACCGGCCGACCCCGGTCGCCCGGCCGCGTGGCCGGCCGGACCGGGTGTGCCGATGCCGATCCCGGGCCGGTACGTGTGCCGGTGCCACACCGGGTTCCAGGGCTGGGCGCCGCCGGTGACCGGCGCGACGTCCCGGCCGGTACCGCGCCCCGCGGGGTCGGTGCCACGGGTCGCGTCCCGGTCGGAGTTCCGGTCCGTCGCGGGGTCTACCCCGGTCGGTTCCGGCAGGTTCTGCTCGTCCGCCCCGGTCGGCTCCCCCGGCATCGCCGCCCCGGCCGGGTCCACCGGCGGGGTCGAGTCGGCCGGCCGCGCCGGGTCCATCGACGGCACGGTGTCCGTCGGCACGCCGGGAACCACGGGCATGCCGGGAACCACGGGCATGCCGGGAGTCACGGGCATGCCGGGAACGGCAGGACTGACCGGCGTACTGCGCAGCGCGGACGACGGTACGGGGCCCAGTTCGTCGGGCAGCGCCTGACCGAGATCGCCGGCCTCCGGCGGTGCCGGGAGTTCCAGGCCGGGCCACGGCAGGCCGCCGCCGGTCCCGTCGCAGCCGGGAATCCCCGGCCAGTGCGGCCGCTGGTCCGACTCCGGCGGATCTCCGTGATGGCGCCGCTGCTGGTGGTGGCCGTGCCGGTGTTCGACCGGTACCACGACGGCGGGAGTGTCGCCGGCTGCCGGCGCGGGTTGCCCGGGGTCGTCCGTTGAGCCGTGGTGCCGACCCGTACCGGTGACCGGTGGACCGGCGTCGTGCCGCATGCCGGGCGGGTCGGGTACGACGACGGACCCGTGCCCGGGCGGGGTCAGGAACGGCACGGTCTTGGCGATCGGGGCGTCCCGCAGGCGGCTCGTGCCGGCCGCGACCAGCACGCTGCACGCGGTGAGGGTCAGCACGGCGAGGCTGACGAGGACGAACGTCACGTGCCGCCCGGGCACCGCGTCGGCGCGCCGGTTGGCAACGGACCGCCGCAGAGCTCGGGGGGAGAGCGTGGCGATTCGCCTCAACAATCCTGACAAATGGAGAACTGTAGGGGTGCTGCTGATCCGCAGTCCTGTGGCGCGGCGTAAGTGGGCCGCGTCGGTCGGCTCAGCCACGCAGCAGAGCGTATCGCCGTCGCTGCGGTTCGCGGGAGTCCCCATCGGGCGGTGTTCGGGCCGCCACGCCTCCGAAGTGGTACCCGTCACCCGGTGCATGACGTCTCCCTTCGCGCGGCACGCGCCGTCCCGTACCGGCTCCACCGGGTCTCGGGCCGCCGTGTCGGGCGGAAGTCCGGGCCGGGTGGCGCGGGAGGGTACGTGAGGTTTGTGTGGTTACAGCCCTACTGATCAACGTCGAGGGGATTGTGCGGTGATGTGTCCGGCTGTGGAAGTCGGCGGGTGTATCGCCCACCACAGTCATTGTTGCACTTAGTGTCAACTATGTATACGGACAGCTACTCAGGACATAACTGAACGCTGGTAAAGAGGGTTACGGTCACGTAGGTTCCCGGTGGACCCTGGACGCTGGCGACCTACCCACCTACAAGGGATGAGCGCCACGTCGCCGCACCCAGCGGCACACGACCGGCAACCTCTACCATGGCTCCCGACGGCCTGTGGCGATGGTCACGGCTTCTGCCATGCTGGAAGGCGATCGGCCACGGGGCCGTCGGCCGCACACACGCGGCCCGGTCCCCACTGCCGTAGCTCCCGCCGGGCGACCCCCAACCGGGGTCCGCGCGGCACAACGGACACGTCGCACGGTGCGGTAACCCCGGCCGGCGACACAGCGGAGGGAGAGGGATCGGATATGGGCGATAAACCCCCGACGAAAGCCCGGTCCCGCGGTAGGGCGACGCGCCCGGCCGCGGAGGGCGCGACCCGGCCCCGGGGCTCAGCCGCGGGCAAGGGTGCGGCCGCCGACCGGGCCGCCGAGGCGGCTCTCGGCGAGAACGCCGAGGAACCCGAGTTCGTACAGCTGCTCACCCCCGACGGTGAGCGGGTCGAGCACCCGCTGTACTCGGTCGACTTCACCGACGACGAGTACCGCGGGCTGTACCGCGACCTGATGATCGTGCGCCGGCTCGACGCCGAGTCCACCGCGCTGCAGCGGCAGGGCCACCTGGCGATCTGGGCCAGCCTGGAGGGCCAGGAGGCGGCCCAGGTCGGCTCCGGGCGCGCGCTGCGCAAGCAGGACATGGCCTTCCCGACGTACCGGGAACACGGCGTGCTCTGGTGCCGTGGTGTCGACCCCACCAGCCCGCACGGGCTGTTCAGCGGCGCCGACCACGGCAGCTGGGACCCGTACGAGCACAACTTCAACCTGTACACCCTGGTGATCGGGGCGCAGACCCTGCACGCCGTCGGGTACGCGATGGGCGTCAACTTCGACGGCAAGGTCGGCACCGACGAGGGCGAGGCGGCCATCGTCTACTTCGGCGACGGCGCCAGCAGCCAGGGCGACGTGCACGAGGCGTGCGTGTTCGCCGGCGTCTACCACGCGCCGGTCGTGTTCTTCTGCCAGAACAACCAGTACGCGATCTCCGAGCCGGTCGAGCGGCAGACCCGCACCCCGATCTACAAGCGGGCCGACGGGTACGGCTTCCCCGGTGTCCGGGTGGACGGCAACGACGTACTGGCCTGCTACGCGGTGACCCGGCACGCGATGGACCAGGCCCGACACGGCCAGGGTCCGACGTTCGTCGAGGCGTACACGTACCGGATGGGGCCGCACACCACCACCGACGACCCGACCCGGTACCGGATCGCCGGCGAGGTCGAGTCGTGGAAGCTGCGCGACCCGATCCTGCGGCTGCGTACCTTCCTCACCAAGCAGGAGATCGCCGACGACGCGTTCTTCGCCTCCGTCGACGCGGACGCGGACGCGATCGTCACGCGGATGCGGGACCGGGTGATCAACGCACCGGACGGCCCGGCGGACGCCTTCTTCGACCACGTCTACGCGGGGGACTCGCCCCTGCTGGACGCGGAGCGCAAGTGGTTCCACGAGTACCAGGAAAGCTTCGCGGGGGAGGCACACTGATGGCCCAGCAGACAGCGATGACGGGTGTGCAGAGCCTGACCATCGGCAAGGCCCTGAACCTCGGGCTGCGGCGCGCGCTGGAGGAGGACCCCAAGGTCCTCCTGATGGGCGAGGACGTCGGCCGACTCGGCGGCGTCTTCCGGATCACCGACGGCCTGCAGAAGGACTTCGGCGAGCACCGGGTGCTCGACTCCCCGCTGGCCGAGTCCGGCATCATCGGCACCGCGATCGGCCTGGCCATCCGCGGCTACCGGCCGATCTGCGAGATGCAGTTCGACGGGTTCTCGTACCCGGCGTTCGACCAGGTGACCAACCAGCTGGCGAAGATGCACTACCGGTCGCGGGGCAAGGTCTCGCTGCCGATCGTGGTCCGCATCCCGTACGGCGGTGGCATCGGTTCGGTCGAGCACCACTCCGACTCCCCGGAGGCGTACTACGCGCACACGCCGGGCCTGAAGGTCGTCTCGCCGGCGAGCCCGGTCGACGCGTACTTCATGATCCAGCAGGCGATCCGGGGCAACGACCCGGTCATCTTCCTGGAGCCGAAGCGGCGCTACCTTCAGAAGGGCGAGAAGGCCGACGTCGACCTCGACGGTGCCGTGTCGTCGGCGTACCCGCTGTACAGGTCGCGGGTGCTGCGCGAGGGCACGGACGCCACGCTGGTCGGCTACGGCCCGATGGTCCGGGTGATGCTGGACAGCGCGGCCGCCGCGGCGGAGGACGGTCGGTCCCTGGAGGTCGTCGACCTGCGGTCGATCTCCCCGCTGGACCTCGACCCGGTGTACGAGTCGGTGAAGCGGACCGGTCGGCTGGTCGTGGTGCACGAGGCGCCGACGAACCTCGGCCTGGGCGCGGAGATCGCCTCCCGGGTGACCACCGAGTGCTTCTACTCGCTGGAGGCTCCGGTGCAGCGGGTCGGCGGCTTCAACACGCCCTACCCGGCGTCGAAGATGGAGGAGCACTTCCTGCCCGACCTGGACCGGGTGCTGGACGCCGTCGACCGTACCTTCACCTACTAGGAGCCGCCGATGTCGCGTGTGAAGCAGTTCCCACTGCCCGACCTCGGCGAGGGTCTCACCGAGGGTGAGATCCTGAAGTGGTTCGTGGCGCCGGGTGACGAGGTCACCCTGAACCAGCCGATCGTCGAGGTCGAGACGGCCAAGGCGGCGGTGGAGATCCCGTCCCCGTACGCGGGTGTGATCACCGAGATCCACCACAAGGAGGGTGAGACGGTCGACGTCGGTTCGCCGATCGTCTCGTTCGACACCGACCCGTCGGCGGGTCCGTTGCCGGCCGGTGGCACGGAGTCCGCTACGGCCGGCGCCGCGAAGGAGCCCGAGGAGTCGACCGCGGTACTGGTCGGCCGGGGCGCGAAGGAGGCGTCGACGAAGCGTCGGGCCCGCCGGCCCGCCACGACGGCGGCCCCGACGGCGTCCGTCGTGTCGCCGCCTCCGCCG
>JBAUUM010000265.1:0-2202 GCA_049582705.1 Actinocatenispora sp. | reverse complement strand
TGCCAGCGCCGCGGCGGTCAGGTTCGGCAGGTGGCTGACCCGGGCCACGGCGGCGTCGTGCTCGGCGGTCGTGGCCGGCACCACCCGGGCGCCGAGCCTGGTGACCAGGTCGGCGAGCGCCAGCCAGTCCGTCATCGGCGTCTCGGGTTCGAGGCAGAGCACCCACGGTCGGTCGTCGAACAGCGTCTCGTCACCGGCGGCGAAGCCGGCCCGTTCCCGGCCGGCCATCGGATGCCCGCCCACGAACCGGCCGGCCGGTCGTCGGGCGTTGATCAGCCGCCGTACCGGCTGCTTGGCCGACGTGGTGTCGGTCAGCAGGCCGTCGTAGCCGGCCAGTTCGCCGCCGGCCAGGTCGTCGAGCACGCGGGGGAGTACCGGCAACGGCACGGCGAGCAGGACCAGGTCGGCGCCCCGTACCACATCGGGCAGGGAGTCACCGATGTGCCAGCGCGTCCCGGCGCGGCGGGCGGCGTCCCGGGTGGCCGGATCGGCGTCGTAGCCGCGCGCGGTCAGACCGGCGCGCGCCAGCGAGCGCAGGACCGATCCGCCGATCAGCCCCAGCCCGACCACCGTCACGGCGCGCAGTGTCACGGGGAACACCCTGGCACAGGGTCACCGGGTCGGGGGCCAGGGGTGCTCAGCCGGCCGGATCACCCCAGGTCGAGGGCGAGATCACCGGAAATCGAGGGGGGACATTGCCCCGAAGTCGGGGGGCGCCGGGCATCGATAAGCCACTATTAGTCGTCGGGTCAGGACTCTCGGTGCGTGGAGGTGTCATGGCGCAACGGCTGAAACAACCGCGCTCGCCGCGTCCGGTGAGCCCTCCGCCAAGGTCCATCCCCCGCCGGTACGCCCCCGGCGTACTCGCCGGGACGGTGGCGCTCGGCCTCCTGCTGACCGCGTTGTCCGGGCCGGCGCAGGCAACGTGGCGGGTACCACCGAACATGCCGGTTGCCGGGCCCACCGTGCTGTCGCCGGTGCGGCCGCTGGTCGTCCGGGAGACGCCGATGCGTTCCGTGGGCTTCAACGACGAGGTCCGCGCCATCGCCTACTCCGGAAGCACCGTCTACGTCGGCGGGGTGTTCACCCGCGCGCTGTCCGGCGGCGGCAGCACGACCCGCGCGTACGTGGCGGCGGTCGACGCGAGCAGCGGTCAGCTGCGCAGCTGGCACCCCGTACTGAACGGGGCCGTCACCGCGATCGCGGTCAGCGGCGGAAGCGTGTACCTGGCCGGCGACTTCACCAGGGTCAACGGGCAGTCCCGGCAGCACCTGGCCAAGGTCAGCGGTTCCAGCGGCGCGCTCGACGGTGGATTCCGGCACAGCATCAGCTCGGCGCCCAAGGGACTGGCCGCCGGGAACGGCCGGCTGTACGCCGTCGGATCGTTCGGTTCCGTGGACGGCCACTCGTGGCCCGACGCCGCTTCCTTCAGCCTCTCCTCCGACGCGCAGGACCGGAACTTCCGCCCCCGGATCGAGGGCGGCGCGGTGGAGTCCGTGGCCCTGACCTCCAGCCGGGTGTACCTGGGCGGCCAGTTCCACCGGGTGAACGGGTCCAGCGCCGGCCAGCGACTGGCCGCCGTCACCCCGTCGACCGGTGCGACGGTGGGTTCGTTCGCGGGTGGCGCGCAGTACGCGGTGCACAGTGTGGCCGTGGGGCCGGGCGGCGTCTACGCGGCGATCGGCGGACCGGGTGGCCGGCTGGCGTTCTACCCGTCCGGCGGCGGCACCTTCTGGTCGGTCACCGCCGACGGCGACGTGCACAACGTCGGCGTGCTCGGCAACACGGTGTACGCCGGGGGCCACTACGACCACGTGTGCTCCACGCCGCGGGTCGCCAACCGTAACGGCGACTGTCTGGACGGCAAGATGGTGCGCCGGAAGGTCTTCGCCACCGACCTCTCCGGTCATCTGCTCGGCTGGAACCCGTCGGCGGACTCCCCGCACGGCGTACTGGGGCTGGGCGTGAGCGACGGTCGCCGGGCGCTCGCCGTGGGTGGCGCGTTCACCCGGATCGGTGGCATCTCGCAGCCGAGGTTCGCTCAGTTCACGACCTCCTGACCGCTGTCCGCCCCGTCCGACCGTGGTACGGCCGGGCGGGGCGGACGGCGCGTCACGCGTACGACCGGCCGCCCGCGGGGCGGCGGAAGCGTGGGTCGGCGCGGGTACTCTTCGGCGAGGAGGTGGCACCGTAGGCGAGCGC
>JBAUUM010000264.1:0-2089 GCA_049582705.1 Actinocatenispora sp. | reverse complement strand
GCGGAGAACCGGCGCCGGGTTCCCGGCGGCCGCTGCGGGTGGGCAAGATGGGGGCGGTCGCTACCCGGTGAGGGAGGAGTACGGAATGGTCGCAGGTGAGGTGCTGTGGGAGCCCCCGGCCGATGCGCGCAGCTCGACCCGGGTCGGTGACTATCTGCGCTGGCTGCGGGAGCACCGGGGCGTCGACCACGCCGGCTACCAGGACCTCTACCGCTGGTCGGTGACCGATCTCGACGCGTTCTGGTCGTCGATCTGGGACTACTTCGACGTGCCGTCGCGTACCGGCCGACAGCAGGCGCTGGCCGACGACACCATGCCGGGCGCCCGCTGGTTCCCCGGCGCCACCGTCAACTACGCGGAGCAGGTACTGCGCGCGCCCGGCCTCGCCGAGGACGACGTCGTGGTGGTGGGGCGCTCGCAGAGCCGCGGCCCGGTCGACCTGACCGTCGCCCAGTTGCGTGACCAGGTGGCCAGGGCCCGGGCGGGGCTGCGCCGGCTCGGCGTCGGGAAGGGTGACCGGGTCGCCGCGTACCTGCCGAACGTTCCCGAGGCGGTGGTGCTGCTGCTGGCCACCGCGAGCCTCGGCGCCGTGTTCTCCAGCTGCGCGCCGGAGTTCGGCACCCGCAGCGTGTGCGACCGGTGGCAGCAGATCGAGCCGACCGTACTGGTCACGGTGGACGGCTACCGGTACGGCGCGAAGGCGATCGACCGTACCGGTGAGGTGGCGGCGATCCGGGCTGCGCTGCCGAGCCTCCGGCACGTCGTCGCACTGTCCTATCTGGACGGTGCTGCCACGGTGCCGGATGCGTTGTCCTGGCAGGAGTTCACCGCCGAGTCGGCGCCGCTGGAGTTCACCGACGTGCCGTTCGACCACCCGCTGTACGTGCTCTACTCGTCGGGCACCACCGGTCTGCCCAAGCCGATCGTGCACGGCCACGGCGGCATCCTGTTGGAGCATCTGAAGTCCCTGGCCCTGCACTTCGACCTCGGCCCCGGCGACCGGTTCTTCTGGTTCTCCACCACCGGCTGGATGATGTGGAACTTCCTCGTCTCCGGCCCCGCCGTCGGCGCCGCGATCGTGCTGTTCGACGGCAACCCCGGCCACCCCGACCTCGGCGCCATGTGGCAGCTCGCCACCGAGGCCGGCGTCACGTACTTCGGCACCTCGGCACCGTTCCTGTTGTCCTGCCGCAAGGCGGGCGTGGTGCCCCGCGAACTGACCGACCTCGGCCGGATCCGGGGGCTCGGTTCGACCGGCGCGCCGCTGCCGCCCGAGGGCTTCCACTGGGTGTACGACGCCGTCGGCCGCGACCTGATGCTCTCCTCGTTCTCCGGCGGTACCGACGTGTGCACCGGGTTCGTGGGCGGATCCCCGCTGCTGCCCGTGTACGAGGGGGAGATCTCCGGACCCTGCCTGGGTTGCGCCGTCGAGTCGTACGACGCGAACGGGCACCCGCAACGCGGCTCGCTGGGCGAACTGGTCATCACCCGCCCGATGCCGTCGATGCCGGTCGGTTTCTGGGGTGACAGCGACGGATCCCGGTACGCCGACGCGTACTTCTCGGTGTTCCCCGGTGTCTGGCGGCACGGCGACTGGATCACTATCACCGAACGGGGCACCTGCCTGATCACCGGCCGGTCCGACGCGACGCTGAACCGGGGCGGCGTACGGCTGGGCACCGCGGAGTTCTACTCGGTGGTGGAGGCGCTGCCGGAGGTGACCGACTCCGTCGTGGTCCACCTGGAGGACGACGAGGGCGGTGCCGGCGAGCTGCTGCTGTTCGTGGTACTGGCCGACGGCGTCGAGCTGGACGACGCGATGCGCAAGCGGATCAACGGCGCCCTGCGGACCAACCTGTCGCCCCGGCACGTGCCGGACACCATCTACCAGGTGCCGGCGGTACCCCGGACCCTGTCGGCGAAGAAGCTGGAGGTGCCGGTCAAACGCATCCTGACCGGTACGCCCGCCGACTCGGCCGCCGCGAAGGGCGCGCTGGTCAACCCGGAGTCGCTGACCGCGTTCGAGGCGCTGGCCCGGTCCCGCACCGCCGACTGACCCGCACGCGCGGTGCGCCGCACCGGTCCAGTG
>JBAUUM010000263.1:0-3386 GCA_049582705.1 Actinocatenispora sp. | reverse complement strand
GCGCTGGACGGTGTGGTGGAGGCGGTGGACGTGGCGTTCGCGCCGCTGCTGGGCTGGCTCACCGTACTGGCCCTGGTCGCGGTGGCGGCCCGGGCGGCGTGGCACCGGGACCGGCCGCGCACCGCGGCGGTGCTCGGGTGGCTCGCCGGGTTCCTGGTGGTGTGGCGTGGCGTCACCGCGACCAAGGCGTTGGTGGACCGGCCGCGTCCGCCGGCATCGCGGGCGTTGGAACACATCGCGGGTTTCAGTTACCCGTCGGGTCATGTCACGGCCGTGGCGTCGGTGGGGATGCTGCTGGTGGTGGCCTCCTGCTGCGCCGGCCGGTACCGGTGGGTGGCCGCGGCCGGCGCGGTGCTCGCCACGCTGGTCACCGGGTTCGACCGGGTGTACCTGGGGGTGCACTACCCCACCGACGTGCTGGGCGCGGTACTGGGAACGGTGGGGCTGGGGCTGCTCGTGGTGGCCGCGGTGGGGCCCCGCGCGGTGTGTCGTACCCGTCGGCGAGCATGGGGGGACGGTGCAGGCGGCGGGTGGGACGGGCGGTGAACGGTGGACGGTGGGTGGCCGGTCGCGGAGGCGGTCGACTCGTTCTTCGTGGCGCGTGCCCCGCGCAAGGACTCCCCGCACACGACGGCCGCGTACCGGCGGGACCTGAGCGCCGTGCTGCGGCTGCTGGCCGACCGGCTCGGCCGGCCGGCCACGGTGCCGGACCTGCGGGCGTCGGTGCTGCGGCACGCGTTCGCCGAGTTCGCCGCGGACCGGTCGGCGGCGTCGGTGGGTCGTGCCTGGTCGGTGTGGCGGACGTTCTGCGACTTCCTGGTGGCCGAGGATCTGCTGGCCGGCAATCCGATGGGTGGGGTGTCCCGGCCGCGGCTGCCCGACCGGGTGCCCAAGCCGCTGCAGGGTGAGCGGACCCCCGAGGAGCTGCTGCGGGCGGTGGCCGCGGGGGCGCGTAACGCCCGCGACCCGTGGCCTGAGCGGGACGTGGCGGTGCTGGCGGTGCTGCTGTTGACGGGGCTGCGTTCGGCGGAGCTGCTGTCGTTGCGGGTGTCCTCGGTCGCCGGTCGTGCGGGCGAACGGCGGCTCTCGGTGCTGGGCAAGGGCGGCCGGTACCGGTCGGTGCCGGTCGAGGAGCCGCTGTTCGTCCTGGTGCAGACGTATGTGGAGACGCGACGGCGCCGGTTCGGGCGGCGCAGCGTCACCGCGGGTGGGGAGCTGTTCGTGGACACCGCGGGGAGCGCGTTGACCCGTGGTCAGCTGCGGTACCTGGTGGAGCAGTGCTACCGGCACGCCGGTGTGCGGGACCGGGTGGCGCGCGGCGCGCTGGTGCACGCGCTGCGGCACACGTTCGCGACGCGGCTGGCCGAGGACGGCGCGTCGATCACCGAGATCGCCCGCCTGCTGGGGCACGAGTCGGTGGTGACCAGCCAGTGGTACATCGAGTCGACCGGGCGGGCGCAGCGGGAGGCCGCCCGGTCCAACCGCACGTACCGGGTGTTGGAGGAGTTGGGCGACGCCGGGTCCCGATGAGCCGGTGCCCGGCGCCGCTCAGTGCTCCAGGTCCACGACCACCTTCACGTCGGAGTCCTGCCGGGTCAGCGCGTCGGGCCAGTGGGCCAGCGGCACCCGACGGCTGATCATCCGCAGCAGCCAGTCCGGGTCGGCGGCGGCGAGCGCGGAGGCGGCCTGTTCGTAGTGGCGTCGGGCGGCGTTGACGGACCCGACGATGACCTCGTTGCCCATGACGAGCCGCCGGTTGACCGCGTCGGCGGGCACGGCGAGGTCGTGGCTGCCGGTGCTGATGCCGGTCAGGCAGATCACCGCGTTGGGCGCGGTCAGCTCCAGCACGTCGAAGACCAGTTCGCCGACGCCGGTGGCCTCGACGACGGCGTCGGGCCGTACGGGAAGGTCACGTGCGGCGCCGCTGTGGTACGTGGCGCCGAGCCGGGTGACCAGGTCGGGTTTGGGTCCGGTGGCCATCAGGTCGTAGACGTGGGTGTCGTAGCCGCGTTGCACGGCCAGCAGCGCGGCGAGCAGGCCGATGGGGCCGGCGCCGGTGATCAGGGCGGTGTTGCCGTCGTGGCAGGCCCGGCCGCGGATGATGTCGATCTGTTCCCAGGCCTTGGCCACGACGCTGGTCGGTTCGAGCAGGACACCGGTGTCGGCGAGGGTCGGGGCGAGCCGGATCAGGAAGCCGGGGTCGGCGCGCCATTGCCGGCTGCCGAACCCGTCGGCGCCTTTGATCCCGCGTTCGGTGTAGTTGCCGGTGCGGCAGAAGTCCCATTCGCCGGCCTGGCAGCAGGGGCAGTCGTCGGGGCGGCGGACCACGCCGACGACCAGGTCACCGGCGTCCAGGCCGCTGCCGGTGGGCGCGGACAGGACCCGGCCGAGGGATTCGTGCCCGAGGACCAGGTCACGGTGGCCTGGCGGGGTACGGCCGTGCCCGCGGTGCACGATCTCCCGGTCGGTGCCGCAGATGCCGATGGCGACGCCGGCCACGAGTACCGAGCCGTCGCCGGTGTCGGGGTCGGCGCGCTCTCCGACGGCGGCGGTGTCTGGTTTGCCTGGTACGACGGTCATCGCCTGCACCGCGTGCTCCCCTCGTGTGGGTGATGATGTCCCAGCCAAGCACCGGTGGGCGCGGCGCGCAGGCCGACGCCGGCTTTCCGTCGTGCGCCCGTGGCGACGATCACGTAGTGTGATAGTTGGCTGGAGCTATGGGCCCACAACGTGGCCACTGCGGCACTTTGAGTCATCTGTCTGTGACGTGACGCTGTCGGTAGCGTCATGTTCGTGGCCGGTCCCGCCCGGGCCGGGATGATCCACGTGGCCGTTGTCGCGCCCTGGTGTCAGTCTTGAGGAGTCTGTCGGTGTGGCGGCCCGCACCGGGGGTATAGGCGACTACCCCGGTGCGCGTGTCGTGCTGCCGGCAGGGAATCATTCGACGTCTCCGGTCGTTGCACCGGAGGATTGCCACCACCCGGAGGGAAGAGCCGACCATGGGCGAGCGGATGTTGCGCGGTAGCCGTCTCGGGGCGGTCAGCTACGAGTCTGACCGCAACACCGAGCTGGCGCCGAGGCAGAACCGCGACTACGTGTGTGCCAGAGGGCATCGTTTCACGGTGCCCTTCGCGGTCGACGCGGAGATCCCGATGACTTGGGAGTGCAAGTTCGACGGCACCGTGGCCAAGCTGCTGGACGGCGACGAGCCGGAACAGAAGAAGGCCAAGCCGCCGCGGACGCACTGGGACATGCTGTTGGAGCGGCGCAGCGTCGGTGAGTTGGAGGACATTCTGGCCGAGCGGCTGGAAGAGCTTCGTAACCGCCGGGGCCGCAGCGCCTGACGGCTGACGCGCCGAGTCTTCGAGGGCGGTGCCATCCGATGG
>JBAUUM010000262.1:0-1643 GCA_049582705.1 Actinocatenispora sp. | reverse complement strand
CCGGAGAACCTGCGCGCGCGGATCTTCGAGCCGTTCTACCGCGCCCCGGGCGCGCCGAACGGCGGCTCGGGCCTCGGCCTGGCGATCGCCCGCGGCTTCATCGAGGCCAACGGGGGAGAGGTCGAGGTCGAGTCGCTGCCCGGCCAGGGATCGAGCTTCGTCGTCACCTTCGTCACCGACGCCGACCCGCCTTCCGCTGTTCCTTATGCCGGTATGCCAGCTATAAGGAACAGCGGAAAGGGGGGGCTGGCGTGAGCGCGGCGCGGATCCTCGTCTGCGACGACGAGCCGCAGATCCTCCGCGCGCTGCGGGTGATCCTGCGCGACGCCGGCTTCGAGGCGGTGACCGCGGCGACCGGGGAGGAGGCGCTCGACCTGGCGGCGGTGAAACCGCCCGAGGCGGCGATCCTCGACCTGATGCTGCCCGACATCGACGGGGTCGAGGTGACCCGGCGGCTGCGCGAGTGGACCCAGATGCCGATCCTCGTCCTCTCCGCGGTGGGGGAGGAGGACCGCAAGGTCGAGGCGCTGGCGGCCGGCGCCGACGACTACGTCACCAAGCCGTTCGGCCCGCGCGAGCTGGTCGCCCGCCTGGAAGCGGTGCTGCGCCGCGCGGCGCCGGAGGGGGCGGAGCCGAAGATCGTCGCCGATGGCCTCGAGATCGACCTCGCCGCCCGCACGGTGAAGCGCGACGGCGAGCCGGTCCACCTGACCCCGACCGAGTTCGGCCTCCTCCGCACCCTCGCCCGCAACCGCGGCCGGCTGATGACCCATCGCACCCTGCTGGTCGAGGTGTGGGGGGTGGAGTACGAAGACGACTTCCAGGTCCTCCGCGCCCACATCGCCAACCTGCGCCGCAAGATCGAGCCCCCCGACGGCCCGAAATACATCAAGACGGACCCGGGAGTCGGCTACCGCTTCGCCGAGTGAGGGCCGCCCGCCTGCCGCTGTTCCTTATCCCCGTATACGAGGCATAAGGAACAGCGGCAGGGACTGCGGGCGAACTGCTCAGCCCACGTGTATCGGGAACTTCCAGGTGTTCTGGCCGGCGGTCAGCAGCAGCACGTAGTTGCCGTGCGTGACCGTCCGGCTCACGCGCAGATGCGCCGTCGTGCCGGTTGCGTAGGTGTGACCGTTGCGTACGAGCCTTGCGCTCGCGCGCTGCACGCGCCCGGCGCGCGTCCCGTCGCCCTTCACCGAGCAGGTGACGTGTTGCGCACCGCGGCTGCGGGTGACCTTGCAGGTCACCTTCGCGTCCCGTCCGGCAGGACCCTGGGGGCCGGTGTTGCCCTTGGGACCCGTGGCGCCGGTGGCACCCTTGGCACCCGTGGCCCCGGTCTCGCCCTTGGCGCCGGTGGCACCCGTCGCGCCGGCGGAGCCGGTGTCGCCCTTCGGCCCGGCCGGGCCGGTCTGCGGTTCCTCGCTGCCGGGCACCGGCACCTGGGGGATGGTGAAGCTGTCCACCGGCTGACCGGTCGGCACCAGCTGGCCCGTCACCGGGTCGAGCGCGTCGGTGCGGACGAACTTCGCGCTGATCGATTTCGCCCCGAACGTGAACAACAGGACGGTCGGCAGCGTTTCCTCCGACTGCGACCAGGCGACCCACGGCTCGCCGTCGAGCAGGCCGTCGTAGTTCTTGCCGGT